>JABFXD010000588.1 GCA_013361925.1 Streptomyces sp.
CGGGCCGATCACACTGAGCAGCCAGACCGCCCCGCCGCCCGGCTCCCCGTGACAGCTCCACTCCGCCGCCCCCGCCCGGTGCAGCGCCTCCAGCGCGCCGAGGACCCGGTGCGGGGAGGCGAAACGGGCGGCGACGCGCCAGTCGACGGTGGGGGAGGAGGTGTACGTGACCGGCGGCGCCGGTGTCGGAGGGTCCTCCTCCGGCGGGCGTGCGGGGCGCACGCTGAAGCGGACGCCGTGGTCGTGGGAGCCGCTCGCCTGGCGGGGCGGCCGTGGCGGGGGCTGGACCGGAGGGGGCTGCGGGGTCGGCGGCGGAGCTCCGCGCGGCGCCGGGCGCGCCACGATCGGGGTCGGCGGGGTGCCGGCGGAAGGGGGCGTCTCCGGCGTGATGCGGTTCAGGAGACGCCGCAGCGGGCTTTCGCCGCGTTCCATGGATCAGCGCCCCTCAGCCCGGCCGACGCCCGTGTCGGTGCCGGTTCCGAGGGGGGCTCCGACGCCTGTCCCGGCCCCTGCCTCGGCACCCGTCCCGACGTCCGCCTCGACGGCCGGCCCGGACGGCAGCCAGGCGGTGGAGCCGAGCCGCTCGCCGGCCCACTCCCGCCAGCGGTCCAGTACGTCTGCGCCGCCCTGGGCGTCGTAGGCCGCCCGGAACAGCCGTGCCCCCCAGTCGAAGCGCTCGATCCGGTCCGCGGCCTCGACGCCCCAGTCCAGCGTCAGCCGGCGCTCGGTGCGCGCGGCCAGGGACGGAAGGCGGGCCTCGATCCTCGGGAGGAGGGCGAGGAGCGGGCCGGCCGGGCCGCCGCCGAGGCGGTCGGCGAGGGCGCGGGCGAGTTCGAGGCGGAGCTGCTGGGGTCCGTTGCCGACGGTGTCGGCGGCGGCCAGGAGCCGGCGGGCGGAGGTGATGTCACCGGCCAGGAGCAGCTCCCAGGCCGCCTCCGGTCTGCGGCCCCGCTCCTGCCAGCAGCGGGCGGCGAGTTCGGGGCGGCCGAGGAGCCGGTAGCAGCGGGCCGCCTGTTCCGGGTGGCCGGCCTGCCGGTAGGTGCGCGCCGCGTGCTCCAGGTCGCCGGCCCGTTGGTAGGCGTCGGCCGCCGACCACTGCCAGCCGAGGAGGTCGTAGCAGCGGGCGGCCTCGGCGTGCGCCTGGGCCTCGGAGTAGCAGCGCGCGGCCTTGAGCAGCAGCCGGGTGCGCCGGCTCATGAGGTCTCCCGCTCACCCGGCTCCGGACCCTCGACGTCCTCCTCCTGCGTGCGCCTCGGGGTCTGCGGTGTCGGATCGTGCCGTTGCAGGGGCCGCTCCTCGAACGGCGAGATCTCCTCGACGTCCGGCCGGCGCGCCAGGACCTGCCCCAGCTCGGCGCTGATCCGGTCGTGCTCGGCGTCGTGCTCGGGGCCGGAACCGGCGCCGATGTCGTCCACCTGGAACAGTTCGACCTCTCCGGTGTCCGTGTTGAACCGGAACCGCACCCGCACCCGCATCGATCAGTTCTCCCTCCCGGATCAGTTCCGCACGCCGTCGAGGCCCCACCCCGAGCGGGTCTCGAAGTCAGTTCTCCATCCCGTCGAAGTCGATCTCGAACTCGATGTCGATGCCGCCGTCGGACTCCTGCTCCCGGATGCCGGTGGCGCCGTGCTGTCGGGCGAAGTCGAGCAGCGCCCGCTGATAGGCCGTGGCCAGCACGCCGTTCACGGCCCGCAGTCCGTCCTGCCCGAGCCGGGTGATGCGTTCGCGGTTGCGGGCCTCCAGGTCGGCGCGGACCCGCTCGCGCTCCTCGGCCAGCCGGGCACGCGCGTCGTCGTCCGCCGCCCGCTGGAGCCGGGCCTCGGCCGCGGCGGCCGCGGTGGTCGACTCCCGGTCCGCCTGCGCGCGCAGCCGTCCCGCCAGCTCGCGCGCCCGGCGCACGGCGTCGGCCTCGGCGACCACCTGCGCCTCGCGCTCGGCCACTTCACGGGTGCGCCCGGCGAAACCGTCGGCGTAGTAGCGCCCCTCACCGCTGCCGGTGGCCTGCTCGCGGACCGCGCCGCGCACGGTCTCGGCGGCGTGGCCCTCCACGGTGACCTGGTCCTCCAGCCGGGCGGTCACGACGAGTTCGCCGGTGGTGGGGTCGTAGCGGACCTGACCGTCCGTCAAGGTGAGTACATGGCCGCCGTCTTCGGCCCGCCAGCCGTCGGCCGTGGCCAGCGTCCCCTCGAAGACCTGCCGGGTGGCCTGCCCCAGGGTGCCGCCGAACGGATGGCGCACCTCCAGCTCGCTGACCACGGAGTCGCTGGCGCTGGCACGACGCTCCAGGGCGAGTTCCCACGCCTCGACGACTTCTCTGGTGGCCTCGACACGGACCCTGCGCGGATTGCACATAGAGCTGGTTTCCCCCTGATTCCGCAGCCGGGCGCGGGCGCCCGTAGCCGTGCGTCAGCCCTGGTCCAGCAAGGCCAGAGTGTGGTCGATGATACTCGCGAGCTCCCTCTCGCCCTCCCTGTTGCCCGGAACAGCACGCCTCAACTCAAGCCTCAGGGCATTGAGTTGACGCAGGACGCGCTCCACGGACGCGGGCGGCGACCCGGCCCCGACCTGACGGCCGAGGACCCGCGCGTCGGAGACCAGGCGTTGTACGGTCCGGGCGGGTTCGTCGGGGTCCTCGGCGAGACCGCCGGTGCGTCGGCGTACCGCCTCCTGTACCACCGGCGCGTGCGCCGGGTCGGACCAGAAGTGTTCCAGCGGCCACAGATCGGCGGCCTCGGCCCGCACGCGCTCCTGCCGCAGCGCCGCCGCGGCCACCAGCCGGAGCCCGCGGATGATCCGCCGGTCGGACAAGGTCACGCCCTGGCCGAGGAGTTCACGGATCAGCTCCGCGTACTCCGGGGTCACCGCGCTCAGATCGGCGTGTGCCAGCTGCCGGTGCAGCCGGTCCAGGGTGGCCGCGTCGATCCACGCGTGCTCGTCACCGGCGGACGTGGCGCGGCCGAGGGCGGACCCCTTCGCCAGGAGCTCGTCCAGCCGGTTGCCGGCCACCGGTGGGATCGTCAGGCGCAGCAGGAACCGGTCGGCGAAGGCGAGCAGCGAAGGGTCCTGCGGCAGGGAGTTGGCGGCGCCGACGAGGGTGATGAGCGGGACGACCTCGACGCCCTGGCCGTTGTGGAAGACACGCTCGTTCATCACGGTCAGCAGGGTGTTGAGGATCGGACTGCCGCTCTGGAAGATCTCGTCGAGGAACGCGACATGCGCCTGGGGCAGCATGCCATCGGTGCGGAACCGGTACTCGTGGCCGCTCTGGAAGGCGGGCACGTCCACCGGACCGAACAGCTCGGCCGGTTCGGTGAACCGGGTCAGCAGCCGTACGAAGGGACGGCTGCCGAGGCCGGCCGCGAACCGGCTGACGAGGTCCGTCTTGCCCGTGCCCGGCGGCCCCAGCAGCAGCACGTGCTCGTGCGCCAGCACCGCGACCTCAAGGAGGTCCAGGGCCAGCCGCCGCCCCACGAAGTGCTGGTCGATGCTGCGGCCGAGCGCCTTGAGACGTCGTACGGCGTTGAGGTCGTCGCCACTCCAGGTGGCCGTCGCGGTGCTCATCGGCGCTCCGAGATCATTTCCAGGCGGCCCTGCTGGAGGCGCCCCACCAGCCAGCCCAGCCGGCGTGCGTCGGGTTCGATGCCGTGCATGTGTCTGCCGACGAACGCGTCCCGCATCAGGGAGCGCAGCTCGTCGCCGTTGCGGCCCGCGGTGGCCTCGGCGATCAGTTCGAGCACCTCGTCGTCCAGGGAGATGTGATAGCGGCCCGCGTGGTGGCGCAGGATGGCCCGGCGGGCGGTGACGTCGGGCAGCGAGATGGCGATGGAGCGGAACCGGCTCGGCCGCAGCAGCGCCTTGTCGATGATGTCGATGCGGTTCGTCGTGCCGATCACCAGCATCGGCACCTCGGGCCGGAAACCGTCCATCTCGGTGAGGATCTGCGCGACCACGCTGTTGCCGGCCCGGCTGCCGCCGTCGGGACGGTTGCTGCGCTCCATCGTGATCGCGTCGATCTCGTCGAAGACGATGACGGAGGGCGCGCTGCGCCGCGCGGACGCGAAGATCTCCCGCACCTTGCGCTCGCTCTCACCGACGTACATGTCGGTGACCTCGGGCCCGGACACGACCTGGATGGTGGCGTTCATGCCGTTGGCGATGGCCTTCGCGAACAGGGTCTTACCGGTGCCGGGCGGGCCGTAGAAGATGATGCCGCGCGGGACGAGTTCGGAGCGCACCTCCTCCATGTCGTCGGGCAGGCTCTGCGCGCCGCTGATGATGGCGAGCGTCTGCCGGATCTCGTCCTTGACCTCGTCGTAGCCGCCGATGTCGCCCAGCGTGACGTTGGGCACCTCGAAGTGCGAGGACTGCTGCGCCTTGAACGTCAACAGCGTCTCGCGCAGGTCCTGTTGGGTGGCCCGCTTCGGCTGCGTCCGGTGCTTCTCGTGGGCGTACCGCATGGCCTGGCGCAGGCGTACGGGGTTCATGCCGGCGACGTGCTTGTAGAACTCGCGCGGCTGGAACCCCTCGAAGGTCTCGGCCTCCTCCCGCGTCACCAGCGCGGCCCCCAGGAGCGTCTCCTCGGTCTCCGGAGTCTTCACCTTCGGCGGCAGACCGCTGAGGGTGACCCGGGCGCTGAACCGCTCGGCCAGCACGTCCGGCAGCGGCAGGGTGGGGTCGGCGAAGGCGAGGACCAGCTGGTCGGGGAAGGCGTAGAGCAGCTCGACCAGTTCGCGCGCCTCGGCGTGCCGGCCGATGTCGGCGCTGCCGGCCAGCAGGTCGAGATGGGTGAGGACGATGACATCGCCCTCCTTCAACTCCTCCAGCTGGGCGCGGAGTCGGGCGAGACGGCGCTGACGGGTGCTCAGCTGCGCGCCGTTCATGTCGGCGACGGGATCGCCGGACCCACGGCCGCCGCCCTCGTCGTCCGTCGAGTCGTCGTCGAGCCGGATGCCGCGGCACTCGGCGAGCGTGACCATCTCCTCCCACAGATGGGTGACGATCAGCTTCTCGCTGATGACGAGGACGGGCAGCCGGCTGCGCAGCAGGGAGGCGACGCGTTCGATGTGCGGGTAGTAGGCGAGCCGGACGGCCTGGGCGTCGGTGATGCGGTCCGGGTGGTCGGCCGGTTCGGCGTCCGGTGCCGCTTCCACGCCGCCGGTGTTCTCGGCGGGGGGCTTGGTCAGTGAGGTCGCAGCCGGCGGGGCCGTGATCCCGGGCGGCGCGAACAGCGGCGTACCGGGATAGATCTCGGACCGAAGGAGGATGTCGGCGGCGAAGTCCGACCAGGGCCGCTCCAGCAACTCCTCGTCCAGCGGGTCCAGCAGCCACACCTCGCAGGAGGCCAGCACCTCCCGCAGCGGGCGGTCGCCCGCCGTGCCGAGCAGGTCCATCCGGTCGCCGTGGTCCGCGGTGGCCAGGCGCAGTGCTCTCGTCATCGGTCCAGCACCTCGCGCAACGCCTCGAACTCCCGGACCCGGCCGTAGATACGGTGCAGTTCCGTGCCCCTGCGGTAGCCGCTGAGCAGCGGACGGCGGCGCAACTCCTCGGGATGGCGGCGGGCCAGCACGGACAGGGGCTGCCACCAGTCGAGGGTGGCCCGCGCCCACTGGCCGGGCCCGTCGTCGTCGAGCAGCCGGGCCGGGGTCTCCCGCGCCAACGTCCTGACGTCGTCGGTGAGTTCGCGGTAGTGGCCGCCGTAGTGCAGCAGCGCTGTCTCGTACACCTCGTACACGACTGTTCTCTCCCCCGGGGTGAAGCGGAACCGGCGCAGCAGTGCCGCGCGGTGACGGGCGGTGGCGGGCGAGGACGGCGGTGCGGCGAGGCCCGCCACCGCCGCGCGTCTGCCCTCGGTGTGGTCGAGGAACCGGTCGAGAAGCTGCCCGCAGCGCTCCTCCGTGCCCGGTGGCGGAGCGTCGAAGAGGGCGGTGAGCGGGGAGGCGCGCAGCAGTGCCGTGCGCAGCTCGGCGTCGACCGGCGTCGCCGACAGGGCGCGCCCGACCAGGCCGTGACGGGCCATCAGATCACGGACGGTGCCCGAGCCGCCCACGCCTTCCGCCATCAGACGTGCCGTCGGCGGGTCGTCCCGCAGGGCCAGTGCCGCCGCGACCATCAGCGGCTCCAGGCCCGTCGGCCCACGGTCACCGAGGGGCGGGTCGGACAGCAACAGCCGGGCCGCGGTGACGCGGGCCAGGCGTTCGAGGAGGACGACCGGGTCGTCGTCGCTCTCACGCGGTGCGGCGGAGGTCGTCGGAGGCGGCAACGGGGTGCCGTCGGGCGCCGGTTCAGTGATGGCCCAGTGAAGGATGCGTACTACGGTGGCTGTCAGGGTCGTCATCGAGGTTCCGGATCGGACAGGGCGCCATCCAGTCGTCGGAGGAGGCGTAACAGGTCAGCACCCGCCGCCGCGAGGTCAGGTTGATCAGGGCGGCCACCTGCCAGGGGCGCCGGAAGGTGTCCCGGTGCAGGTCGATGTCGGTGCGGGACAGACCGATGGTGCGCTCGGTCTGGAACAGATGGGTGTGGTACCAGCCGACGAGCTGACGGTCGCCGAGCGTGCGGCTCATCGCGCGGAACGAGTCGCCGGTGAACGTGAAGTGCATCAGCGAGGCCCCCGAGTGCTCGGCGGGCAGCACCTCGTCGACGATCACCGCGTGCAGGGCGGGGTCGTCGGCCCGGCGGAAGGCCCGGCCGACCAGGAAGCCGCCCTCCTCGATCTCGGTCGACAGCTCCATCTCCATCAGGCTGCGCTGCACCCCGGTGCCGAGCAGCACGGTCACCGGCGCCCCGGTGTCGCTGAGCGTCACGCCGTATTCGGTCAGGTCGAGCAGCGGGATCTCGGGCTCGGCGGCCGGGCGGATGCCGAACGGCAGCCGGGTGGAGCGCGAGACGTCGATGTCGTCCGTGCCGTCCACCACCGGGGGCAGCCGCTGCGCCGACTCCCCGTCCTCGGGCGAGGGCAGCCCGGCGATCCGGAACGCCCACCGGGGCTCCTCGGGTGCGATCTCCCGGGCGAGCCGGGCGAGTACGGGGCCGACGAGAGAGTTGACGGAGTAGGGCTTCTGGTAGACCACGCGTCCCTCCATATGGATCGCGACATGGATGTACCCGAAGTCGGCGCGGAGATTGGTGAGGTGGAGATCCCCCTCAGGGGTGTCGGTCTCGGAGGCTGAGGAGGTCGCGGGGGTCTCGGGCTCGTAGGTGTCGGGGCCGGGGTCGTTGCGCAGCATCAGCACGAAGCGGGGGCGGCCCTTGAAGGGGGCCGTCTCCGCCGCGAACGCCGGTTTCAGCAGCGCGATCAGCGGTTCGGTGCGCACCAGTTGGCGCGCTTCGCCCTGGAAGAGCTCGATGTCAAGTGCCATCGGCCACCCCGTCCGTCCGCCGTATCCGCAGCGCGCCGACGCGCAGCGCGCCGTCGTCGGGGGGTGGGGCGGGCACCGGCGGCTTGCCCCCGATGGCCTCGATCATGGCCGCACCGTCCTCCGTCTGAGCCCAATATGCCGCGATTGGGTTGAAACTGTCCGAGATCTCGTAATTACGATACCCAGCCATGTCCACGAGCATCTGGCACAGTTGGCCGAAGTCCAGGGCGGGGCGCCAGGAGTGCGCCAGCACCCCCAGGCACACGGCCCCCTCGGCCTCGGGGTACTGCGGATCGGGTCCCTTGATGTTGGGGTGGAAGATCGGGCTCAGCCAGAAGACGGCCGGGGCGACCAGCGGGAAGTCCGGGCCCAGCAGGATCAGCAGATTGTGCTTGTCCTGCACCTCCGGACGCGGCAGCGCGCTCGCGCTCTGCTGGTCCGGGAGGCGTAGGCCCGGCCCTTTGAAGCGGATCTCGTAGTCGGTGGGGAACTCCGGGTCGTCGGTGTCGACGATCTCGAAGTCCTCGTGCTGGTCCGCGTACCGATGCATCTCCTCGCGCACCCGGATGATCGCCTGCATCCTCAACTCGGCGTGCCCCGCGGTCGCTTCGGGGTACACGTTGAGCGTGTCGCCCTCGCGCACGCCCGCGTCGTGCAGGGACTGCGCCGGGTCCAGGCGGCGGAAGCTGCCGTCCGGCTGCTGATGGTCGACGACGGTCCGCGGGCGCCGCCCCATCCGGCCCTCGTAGTGCGCCAGCACGGCGGCGGCGATGTCCCGCACCGGGGTGATCGACGGCACGCCCGCCAGGTCGTAGGGCTGCTGGTCGGGTCCGTTGACCCGGAGCGCCTCCAGCAGATAGGGGCGGTGGTCGTACACCTCCTGGAGGATCTCCAGGTCCGCCGGGGCGCCCGCCGTGATCAACCCGCCGCGCACGTCCTCGATCTGACCGAGGGTCAGTTCCCGCGTCAGGGACATCGCGATCTGCCCCACCTGGGCCTCCTCGCCCTGGCTGACGAAGAACAGCTCGGCGCGGGTGTCGAGGCGGCGCACCTCCTCGATGAACGCCGCGTGGTGCGTGCTGCACACGAAGACCAGGGTCGGGTAGGTCTCCGGCTCCGTCGGCGGTGCGGACGCCGGCGTCGGACCGGAGGGCGGCGGGCTGTGCCGCTCGGCGCGGGGCGGCTGCGGCGGCTCGGTGACCGGCTCCAACGCCTCCACGGAGGCCCGGAACACG
Organism: Streptomyces sp.; assembly: GCA_013361925.1. Lineage (GTDB taxonomy): Bacteria > Actinomycetota > Actinomycetes > Streptomycetales > Streptomycetaceae > Streptomyces. Next base: position 8,594 of record JABFXD010000588.1, read on the forward strand.
GCGTTGCCCGGGTACTCGTTGTGCGCGGCACGGGCCAGCAGCGCCTCGCCGTCCACCAGTACGCCCGCGTCGATCAGACGGCGCACCTCCGACCAGTAGAACCGGGGGGACAGTTCCGTGGACGGCAGGCGGGCCTCGCGGAACCCGATCGACCGCAGGACGATCTCGCCCTCCTGGGGGTTGATCACCCGCTCCAGCTCGTTGTACAGCTCGTCCCTCACAGGACACCCTCCGTCGTCGCGCGCCGTGCCTCGGTCAAGTCGCCCTGTATGCCGTGCCGTTCCTCCCCGGCGGCGGCCAACTCGACGTACCGCAACCCCGATCCGTCGCGTCGGACCACGGGCAGTACTTCACGCGGCGCCACCCCCAGTGCGCTCAGCCGCGCCGAGGCGGGCGCGGACCGCAGCCGGGAGGTGACGGCGCGCACCGCCGCCCGCCGCCGCACCGGCCTGCTGAATCCTGCCCAGGCGAGCGGCTCTTCGTGCACGTCGATGTGGTCCAACAGGTCGGCCACCGTGGCCTCGTGGTCCAGCGGCAGCACCGGGACCGCCCCGGGCAGCCGCTCGTGCAGCGGGCACTCCGGGTCGGGACGCCCGCGCGGCGGGGTGCCGGACAGCGGCACGGCGAGCCCGGCGGCGTCGACCCGCAACGGCGCGTCCGGCACCGACAGCCCCAGCAGCAGTCGTACGGCGAAATCGGCGAGCCACGCGCCCACCAGCGCGGACACCGGAGCCGAGGCGCCCACCTCGGCGGCGGGATCGGGCGCGGCGCACGACCACGGGTCGTCCTGCACCGCACGCTCGGCCGGACCGAGACCACAGGCCCGGCAGCGCCCGCCCGGCGGGTACCAGGCGACCTCGCCGCCCCACGCGTGCGTGCCGCCGTCGAGCATGCCGGTCCCGGCGAGCGTGCACCGCCCGGCCAGGGAGATCCGGGCGGCCCGGCTGTCCAGCGCGCTCACCACCAGGTCGGCCTCGCGGAGTTCGGCCAGCCCGGCCCCGGAGACATGCGGCGCCTCACGGGCGTCCACGACCGTGCCGGGCGCGAGGTCCGCCAGCGCCCCGGCCAGCACCCGCGCCTTGGGCCGGCCCACGTCCGCCGCGCGGAACAGCGGGCAGCGGCTGAGGTTGCTCACCGCGACCGTGTCCGGATCGCACACCACAAGGCGGCCCAGACCCGCAAGGGCCAGCGTCTGGGCCACCGTGTTGCCGAGGGCGCCGGCGCCCGCGAGGACGATCGTCGCCTCCGCGAGCCGCCGCTGGTCCCAGCCGGGGATCAGCGCGTGCCGCGCGAACCGGTCGCCGGTCACCTGGGGTCCCGCAGGGAGTTGAGCATCAGACACGGCACCCCGGGATGCTGGGCCTTCCAGTCGTCGTAGCAGACCAGGCCGTGGTCCGGGTCGCGGTGGACGGCGCTCGCGCAGTTCGGCGCGTCCGGCGCGCAGGTGCAGTGGATGACCACCTCGTCCGGCCGGAAGGTGTGCCCGCACACCCAGCAGCGGTGCCGGGTCGGGGCCCCGTCGCCCGGCCCCGGGTGGAGCCGCAACAGCGGGTGGTCCCGGTGCAGTCGCACGGTGTTCAGCTCCGGCGGGGGCGGATTCGCCTCGTCCACGCCCCGGTGGAACAGCTCGGCCGCGGCGGAGGAGTGGCCGCCCGCCTCGGGGTTCAGACAGTCCAGGCGTCGGCTGCGGTGCTTGAGGACGACGCCGGGGCCGGTCTCCGCGCGCTCGATGGAGATCTGTTCGCCCAGGCGGAAGGAGTGATGGCAGACCGGGCAGGTGGTCCCGGCCGAGCCCAGCTTGCGCAGCAGCTGCGAGGTGACGACGGTGACCTCCTCGCCGGGCTCGCCGTCCGGC
>JABFXD010000707.1 GCA_013361925.1 Streptomyces sp.
GTGCCGAGTTGACCTTGCCATAGAAGCGGTGAATCACGGCAAACCGGTCCGCCCCCTGCGCGCGGTGCGCAGGGGGCGGACGGGTCACCTCGGGGCGGGCCCGACAGGGCGGGCCGGGAGAGCGGGCCGAGAGGGCGGCCCGGGAGGGCGGCCCGGGAGGGCGGCCTTTACTTCTTCGGCGCGCCGATCGGCTTTCCGTCGGGTGCGACGGCGTACCACGTGCCGCCGACGCCCTGACCGTTGGTGTCGCCCGGCTCCTTGTCCTGGGCGAAGGTGTAGATGGGCCAGCAGTTGATGGTCTGCTGCTTGACCCCGTCGGGCCGGGTGAAGCTCATCAGGCCCTTCTTCACGACGCCCTTGGTGTCGTTGGCCTCCACGGGGCCGACCGCCGGCCACTTCTCCAGGCAGGCTCCGGTGCACCGCGAGATCGGGTCGGGCCAGGCGGTGTCCTTCAGGAAGCGGTAGACCGTCATGCCGTTCTTGTCGACGACGATCTCACCGAGGTTGGGGTCCTCACGGGTGGACAGCCCGGGCAGCGAGGCCAGCGAGGCCTTCTTGCCGGTGGGGGCGAGCGCGTACCACTTGCCGCCCACGCCCTGACCGTTGACGTCCCCCGCGTTGACGTCCTTCGCGTAGCGGTACGCCGGCCAGCCGCCGATCGTCAGCTGCTTGCTGCCGTCGGTGCGGGTGACCTCGCCGAGCAGCGACTTGTCGATGCCCTCGCCGGCCGTGGCGTCGTCGGCCGGCACCGGGGGCCAGGTCGTCGCGCAGTCGCCGTCGCAGTTGGACTTCGGCGGCTCGGCCGTGTCCGTGTCGAAGCGGTAGAGGGTGAGGCCGGCGTTGTCCGTCAGCACCTTGCCGAGCTCGGGGTTGGTGACGACGGCCAGCTTGCCCGCGGAGGCGGCCTTCGCCCCGGGGCTGCTCGCCGAAGGGCTCGCGCCGGTCCCGTTGCCATAACCGGAGCCGACGCCGGCACCCGCGCCCGCCTGGCCGTAGTCGCCGGCCGCGGCGGTCGCGCCCACGTTCTGACTGCTCGCGGACGGGGCTGCTTCCTGGCCGCACGCCGTCGTCAGCGCCAGCACCGCCGCAGCGCTCGCCACGAGCGATGCACTCCGCCAGGAGGTCTTCATCGTCAACTCCCCATATTGGTACGGGTGTTGCAGCGCCCTATGCGCCGCCGCACGGCCATGAGTACGGACGGAAGTGGCTGTTGTGTTCAACCGGGGCACAGATTTCTTTTCGGAAGCTGTGACACGGGTGAACTCAAACCCCGAAACGGCCCGCTCACTCCTTCGGGGCAATCCCCCGCCACCAGGGCGCACCGAAGCGCGTTCTGGGTTCATGATCTGCGTCGTGCATCGACCCGAACCGACCCAATACGCCCCTGCCATACGGGTGTTGACCGCCCTGGCGTTGGCATGGCTGTGCGTCGGCGTACCGGCAGGCACCGCGCGGGCCGACGCCTGCGCCTCCGCGTCGACCGGTCCGGACGGCACGGTCGCGGTGGCGGTCGCCGGAAGCGGCCTGACCTGGCCCGTTCCTCCGGGGTGCCCCACACCGACTCCGCCTCCGCCGTGCCCCACGCCCACACCTACGCCCACCCCCACACCCACCCCGAAACCGACGCCCACCCCGAAACCGACGCCGACGCCGACGCCGACCAAGGCCAGTCCCACCCCGAAGCCCACGCCGAAACCGACCCCACCACCACCGGCCCCGCAGCCGGCGGCCCCCGCACCGCGTCCGACCCCCACACCGACGCCCACCCCGACGCCGCCCCCGAAGCCCAAGCCCAAGCCACCACCGAAGCCGACCCCCCGCCCGTCCGCGACCCCGTCTCCGGTGAGCTATCCGGCGTACCACGCGCCCGTCTCCCGGCGGTCCCCGCACCACGGCACCTCGCCGCTCACCTTCGTCCTGCTCATCGCCGTGCCCGCGATCGCCGCCGTCGCGGCGCTGCGTCCGCGCTGATCCCTGGAGGCACCCCTTGCCGGAATGGCTTGTTCTCACCCTCGCGATGCTGGCCGCCTGTGCCGTGGTGGTCGTCATCGTCGTCGTCCGCCATGGCGCGGCGTCCGAAGACGAGGACCCCGACGAGACCCCGGACGTCATCGAGTACATGACGATGTGGATCGGCGTGGTGTACGCCATCGTCCTGGGCCTGGCCATCGCCGGGGTGTGGGAGGGGCGCAGCGCGGCCCAGGACCACGTCCAGGCGGAGGCCGTCGCCCTGCACGAGGTCTCGGAGCGCGTCCGGGTCTATCCGGCCGACGCCCGTGACCGTATTCGGGAGGATGTCAACGCCTATGTCGGACACGTCGTGAACACCGAGTGGCAGACGATGGCCGACAAGGGCGAGGTCACCGAGCGCGGCACCCAGCTGATGGAGAAGCTCCGTCAGGACGTCACCGACTACGAGCCGGCGAACGACTTCGAGGCCCAGGCCTACCAGCCGCTGGTCGACCAGGTGGCCGCGGCCGACGCGGCGCGCACCTCCCGGACCAACGCGATGGGGGCGACGATGCCGGGGGTGGTGTGGTTCGGGCTGGTCGCCGGGGCCGTCATCACCATCGGCATGGTCCTGGCCCTCCAGATCCGCAGAACGCCACGTGAGCTGATCCTCGCGGGGCTGTTCTCCGCCCTGATCGCCTTCCTGCTCTTCCTGATCTGGGACTTCGACGCGCCCTACAGCCGGGGCATCACGGCGTCGGCGGAACCGTTCCTGAACCTGTTCCCGAGCATCAGGGGCTGACAGGCCCTCACCTGCCGGGCACCCGGAGGGGACGCCAACGCCACCGCCGCAACCCGGCGCCACGCCGTCGGCGTCCCCCGAGCGGCCCACAACCGTGCCCCATTCGCCCGACAGCGTTCGCGCACATGTGCGTACCTTCCTAGCGTTCCGATCATCGAGGTGCATTTCCGGCACAACGCGGAAAAGGTCCGCGGCTGCTCCTCGGGGACCCGGAGGACTCACCATGCGCGCGATACGCGTAGCTTCGGCCGCACTGCTGGGCGTAGGCGCCCTCGCCTTCTCCGCTCCGGCCGCCGTGGCGGCCGTCGACAGCAACATCACGCCGTTCGGCTTCAGCGTCATGCCCTCCACGATCGCCGCGGGCGGCCAGGTCACCCTGCAACTGGACCGGGACAGCGGTGGCTGCACCGGGTCCGCGACCGTCAGCTCGGGGGTGTTCGACACGATCACCATCCCGGGCAACCGGTCGTCGGCGGCGGCGGTGGTCGACTGGGACGCCAAACCGGGCGCGGTCTACAAGGTGACGTTCTCCTGCAACGGTGTGAGCGGCTCGACGGAACTGACCATCGCCACCGGCCGCACCACTCCGACCACCCCGCTCAACCCGACGCTGTACCCCGACCGCGGGGTGCACGCCGGTGAGGGGGGCAGTCTCGCCGGTTTCGACCTCAAGGAGATCGGTCTGGGCGCGGCGCTCATCGCCGGCTCGGTCGGGGCGGCGTACCACTTCTCCCGGCGCCGCACCGGTGACGACGGCGCCTGACCCCGCCGCGTCCCACCGCACAGGCCTTCGCCCCGGACCTTGGAAGAGGTTCCGGGGCGAAGGCCTGTCACGTGCGAACGGATACTCCGAGGAGGCCGATCAGATGCGCTTCTCGGACCTGCGGCGCATCCAGAACACCCCGCCACCGATGACCGCGGCGGCGACGAGTCCACCGCCGATGGCCATGTCGGTCGGGGTGGCCCCGGTGGCGCTGCTGCCGCCGAGACCGCCACGGACGGCGCCGATGACGGTGAAGGCGTTCGGGTTCGTCATGACCCCGTTGCGGCACGTGACCGTGATGCTGTGCGATCCCTGTCGGGCGTTGTTGTCGACCCTGGCGGTGCCGGTCGCCAGGCCTCCGGTCCCCGAGGTCAGGGTGACCGTCTGGAAGGCGTCGGAGCTCGCGGTCGCGGGCGTGGAGCAGTTGTTGACGGTGATGGTCAGCTGCCCGCCGCGGGCGATGGCGCTCGGCAGGGCGGTGACGTTGGACGGGGTGTTCATGCCGTCGGCGACGGCGGCGGGGGCGGCGAGGCCCAGAGCTGCGACCGCGGCGGCAGAGGCCGCCAGGGCACGGGTGGTACGCATGTGATCCTCCGCGGAAGGCGCCCCGGGAACGGTCCCCGGTGGATCGGCGAGAAAGCGCCTCCCAGAAAGACCCTCAGATGCCGTGCGCGCGGGCGCATTTCGGCGATGGTCCGTCCTGGTGAGCGGACACGCCGGGCGAAAAGCGCACAATCACAAATAGTCGCAGGTCACGGACCGTCAGAAATTTCCTGTGAGCGTCAACTCGGATGGCGCACCCCCACGCCTGGCGGCCACCCGTTCGCCTTTGCCCCGTCGCCGGTTTCGTGCCCGGCACTTAGCGTGCTCGTATGCGCGAATGACGTGGCGACGGCCGCGTCGAGAGGGGAAGTCGAATGTCTGCGTCCGAGCTGGCCGATCTGGCCGAAGAGGAGGAGCAGCGGAAACGGCGCGCTCCTTGGGGCGTGATAGCGCTTGTTCTGCTGACCGGCCTCGCTCTCATTCGGAATGGTTCGGGAGAGTTCGACGTGGGTCCGCCGCAGCCGGCGACGGCGGCTGCGGCGGACAGCCGTGTGCCCGGCGCCTTCTCCGGGTCGGCGGCGCCGCTGTCGTTCGCCGAGCCCGAGCGGGTGCGGATTCCGGCGATCCAGGTGGACGCGCCGGTCATGCCGGTCGGCCTCGACACCGAGGGCTGGGTGGGCGCGCCGCCGCCGGAGGACCCGAACCTGGCCGGCTGGTTCACCGGTGCCGTCTCGCCCGGCGAGAAGGGCACGGCCGTCGTCGTGGGCCATGTGGACAACAAGATGGGGCCCGCCGTGTTCTACGGACTCGGCGCCCTGAAGAAGGGAAATCGCGTCGAGGTCAGCCGTAAGGACGGGAAAACAGCGATCTTCGAGATCTACGGCATCGAGGTCTTCGAGAAGAACAACTTCCCGGGCGACCGTGTCTACGGTTCCAAGGGCACCCCCGAATTGCGGGTCATCACCTGCGGGGGCGGTTTCTCGAAACAGAGCGGTTACGCCGGGAACGTCGTCGCCTTCGCCCGCCTGGTCGAGGTCCGCTGAGCGAACCCCGACCGGGCGGGGTGACCGGTGTTTACACGTAATGCCGTCTCGGGACGGTGATGTGATATCCGGAGTCGAGAAGGCGCGGCAGATAGTCGCGCAGCGCCCGGACACTCTGGGAGCGGTCGCCCCCGGCGTCGTGCGAGAGCACCACGACGCCGGGGGCGGCGCCGTTCTCGACCCGCCGCTCGATGGTGCCGACGCCCGGGGTGCTCCAGTCGAGGGTGTCGACGCTCCAGGCGAGGGGTTCCATGCCGAGTTCGGAACCCAGTTGGAAGGCGGCGCGGTTCCAGGCGCCGTAGGGCGCGCGGAACCACTGGGGGCGTTCGCCGTAGGCCTCCTCGATGACGTCGCTGGTGCGTTCCATCTCGGAGCGGATGCGCCCGCGGCTGAGGCGGGTCAGCAGCGGGTGGGACCAGGTGTGGTTGCCGACGATGTGGCCCTCGTCGGACATGCGCGCCAGCAGGTCCTTGTTGTCGACGGCCATCTCGCCGCACACGAAGAACATGGCGCGGACGTCGTACTCGGCGAGGGTGTCCAGGATGGCGGGGGTGTAGCGGGGGTCCGGACCGTCGTCGAAGGTCAGCACCATGGTGCGGCCGCGCCCGTTCACGCGCAGCAGCGGTTCGCGGCGCACCGGGGTCCGGCCGGGGGCGGCGCGGGGCGGGCCGTATCCGGTCAGGGGCTGGAGCCGGTAGGCGGAGGGTTTGAGGGGACGGCGGGCCGGGGGTCCCGCGACGGGCAGCGAGGGCTTGACCGGGTCCTCGCCGCCGAGTGCCGCGAACAGCCCGGCGGTGCCGGCGGCCCCGACGGCGGCGGCGCCGGCGAGCAGGGCCCGGCGTCGCGTGAGCAGCCGGGTGAGCAACTGATCCTTCGTCATGACTCATCAGTCGCCCGCTCGACGGCCGACGCACCAGGACAGCACCGGTGCGGCGGCAGGAAAGCACCCGCCCGGCCTATGACAGGCCGTCAGTGGCGGCGTACGAGCGGGAACGGGAGGGTTTCCCGGATCGTCAGCCCGGTGAGGAACATGACCAGCCGGTCGACGCCGATGCCGAGCCCGCCGGTGGGTGGCATGGCGTACTCGAGGGCGTCGAGGAAGTCCTCGTCGAGTTCCATGGCCTCCGGGTCTCCCCCGGCGGCGAGCAGCGACTGCGCGGTGAGGCGGCGGCGCTGTTCGACGGGGTCGGTGAGTTCGGAGTAGGCGGTGCCGAGTTCGGTGCCGAAGGCGACGAGGTCCCAGCGTTCGGCGAGCCGTGGGTCGACCCGGTGCTGGCGGGTGAGCGGGGAGACGTCGGTCGGGAAGTCCTTGTAGAAGGTGGGCAGCTGGGTCTTCTCCTCGACGAGGCGTTCGTACATTTCGAGGACGACGTCGCCGCGGCCGTCGTCGGGGGTGTACGGCACGCCGGCCCGGTCGCACAGCCGGTGCAGCCGGGCGAGTTCGGTGTCGGCGGTGACCTCCTCCCCCAGCGCCTCGGAGATCGCGCCGTGGACGGTCTTGACCGGCCAGGCCCCCGAGATGTCGTACTCCTGCCCGTCCTTGCGGGCGACGGGTGTGCCGAACGCGGCGGTGGCGGCGCCCTGGATCAGCTCGCGGGTGAGGTCGAGCATCACGTCGTAGTCGGCGAAGGCCTGGTAGGCCTCCAGCATCGTGAACTCGGGGTTGTGCTTGTAGGAGACGCCCTCGTTGCGGAAGGTGCGGCCCATCTCGAAGACCTTCTCCAGGCCGCCGACGCAGAGCCGTTTGAGGTACAGCTCGGGGGCGATGCGCAGATAGAGGTCGAGGTCGTAGGCGTTGATGTGGGTGGTGAAGGGGCGGGCGTTGGCGCCGCCGTGGATCTGCTGGAGCATCGGCGTCTCGACCTCCAGGTAGCCGCGCTCCAGGAGGCCCTGGCGCAGGGCCTGTACGGCGGTGGAGCGGGCGCGGACCACGTCGCGGGCCTCGGGGCTGGCGACGAGGTCGAGGTAGCGCATGCGCACCTTGGCCTCGGGGTCGGTGAGGCCGCGGCGTTTGTCGGGCAAGGGGCGCAGACACTTGCCGACGAGCTGCCAGGAGGTGACGAAGACGGTCGGCTCGCCCTTGTCGCTGAGCCCGGCCGTGCCGGTGGCGGTGATGTGGTCGCCGATGTCGGTGTCCGCTCGGAAGCGGTCCACGCCGTCGTGGGTGAGGGCCAGTTGGTGGTCCCCGGACCAGTCGCGCAGGGTGACGAAGACGATGCCGCCGAAGTCGCGCACGCGCATGATCCGGCCCGCGACGGTGACCTCCTCGCCGTTCTGGACGTCGGCGAGGGCGTGGGTGCGGGCGGGGATTCCCACCGGGTAGGGGTCGATGCCCTCGGCCCTGAGCCGGGCCAGTGTGCGGTGCCGGATGCGGGCCTGTTCGGGCAGGCCCGCATCCGGCTCGGCGGTCCCGGTCTCGTCCCCTCCGGCGAGGCCGAGCGCCGACAGCGACGGCAGGCCTTCGGTGGTGGCCGGCCGCGGCCCGGCCTTCGGGTGCCCCTTTCCCCAGAGTTTGCGCAGCGACGGTACGGAGACGAAGCCCTCGGCGATCCCGGAGGCGAGGCCGATGCGGGCGAGGGCGCCGGTCTCGCCGTAGCAGATGAAGCGGGGGTACCACTCGGGCCGGTACTTGGCGTTGGAGCGGTAGAGGGCCTCCAGTTGCCACCACTTGGAGAAGAACAGCAGCAGTCGGCGCCAGAGGCGGAGCACGGGTCCGGCGCCGATGCGGGCGCCCTCCTCGAAGACCGAGCGGAAGACGGCGAAGTTGAGGGAGATCCGGCGGACGCCGAGTTTCGGTGCGACCGCGCAGAGTTCGGCGACCATGAACTCCATGACGCCGTTGGGGGCGCTGCGGTCACGGCGCATCAGGTCCAGGGAGACGCCGTCGCCGCCCCAGGGCACGAAGGAGAGCAGGGCGAGCAGCTTGCCGTCCTCGCCGAGGGCCTCCACGAGGAGGCAGTCGCCGTCGGCCGGGTCGCCGAGGCGGTCCAGGGCCATGGAGAAGCCGCGTTCGGTCTCGGTGTCGCGCCAGGCGTCGGCCTTGTCGACGACCTCTTCCATCTCGGTGTCGGTGAGGGCGGAGTGGCGGCGGACGCGGCAGTGGGCGCCGGTGCGGCGTACCCGGTGCACGGCCTGCCGGGTGACGCGCATGTCGCGGCCGTTCAGGTCGAAGCCGGCGACGTTGAGGATCGCCTCGTCGCCGAGTTGGAGGGCGCCGAGTCCGGCGCGGGCGAAGGCCTTGGCGCCGTCCTCGGAGGCGCCCATCGCGGCGGGCGCCCAGCCGTGCCGGCGGGCCGCGTCGAGCCAGGCGGCGATGGCGTGCGGCCAGGCCTCGCGGTCGCCGACGGGGTCGCCGCTGGCGAGGCAGACGCCGGCTTCGACGCGGTAGGTGACGGCGGCCTTGCCGCTGGTGGAGAAGACGACGGCCTTGTCGCGTCGGGTGGCGAAGTAGCCGAGGGAGTCGCGGTCGCCGTAGGCCTTGAGGAGGGCGCGGATACGGGCCTCCTCGTCGCCGTGCAGGGCGGCTTCCATGCGCTGGGAGCGGAAGAGGGTGGCGGCGGCGTTGAGCAGCGCGAGGGCGCCGAAGAGGCCGAGCAGGAAGAACAGGGCGCGCGGCGGGGCGCCGTCGAAGGAGCGGCCGGAGACCAGGCCGCCGCAGACCCGGTTGGCCGCCCAGAGCAGCCGCTGGCCGCGCGGGAGCGTGCCGGGGAACAGCTCGACCAGGCCCCAGCCCACGAGGATGCCGAGGAGCAGGCCGAGGATCAGCACGCCGACGGCCCGGCGCACCGCGCCGCGTCGGGAGTCGGCGTAGAACTCGCCGCGGGCGACGACGAGGAGGGCCAGGGCGAGGCTGCACACCACCAGGGACGGGATGGAGTCGGCGTACAGGCCGACCACCACGCCCAGCGCGTCGACGAGCACCAGCAGGCCGAGGTAGACGACCACGAGCCACCAGGCGACCCGTTTGCGGGCCGCTGTCGCGCCGGCGAGGAGGAAGAGGAAGACGGCGTAGGCGAGGTTGGCGCTGACCGGGACGATGAGCACGTCGAGGAAGCGCACGACGGGACGCAGCGGTCCGCGCAGCGGCGGGATGAAGGCCAGCAGCAGACAGAGCAGTCCGAGGGCGCCGAAGAAGGCGGCGAAGCCCTCGGGCACCCGGCTGAGGAGGCCGCTGCCGGGCCGTCGTATCGGGCCCTTGCTGTCCTTCGCCGGGGCGGCCTCGACGGTGGCACTCATGTTCCGACTGTAGGAACTGCCCGCCGAACTCGCCCGTCGGGAGGTCCCGCGTGACGGCGGGACCTGGGCTTTCCGATAGCCTCCGTGCCGTGACGGAACAGCACTCGCACCAGTTCGAGCGGGGCACGGACGGGCCGAAGGTCATCGTCGTGGGAGTGGACGGCTCCGACTCCTCCCTCAGAGCGGCGGCATATGCCGGTGGTCTGGCCCGCCGCCAGCGCGCCCTCCTCGCCGTCGTCTATGTGCAGCCGGTGATGGCGGCGGGAGCCGCCATGGGCGCGCCGGTCGCCGAGACGACCGACGAGATCGCCGAGGACCTGGTCGCCCAGATCAGGGAGGCCACCGAGCGCACGAAGGGGATATTCGACGTGCGCTGGGAGTTCCACACCTTCCGCGGCGACCCGTACGGCGGCCTGGTGAAGGCGGCGGACGAGCTCAAGGCGGACGCGGTGGTGGTGGGGGCCTCGGAGCAGGCCGGGCACCGGATCGTGGGCTCGGTGGCGGTGCGGTTGGTGAAGGCGGGGCGGTGGCCCGTGACGGTGGTGCCGTGAGCCGCCGCACCACCGACGTCATGAGCCTGCGGGAACCAGACGGATGATCTGGAAGCCGGCGGTGGCGAGGACGACGGGCAGGGCGCGCACGGACTCGCGGTCCTTCTCGCGCGCGATCTCCGTGAGTTCGGCCCAGTCCTTCATGTCGGGGTGGGTCCTCGCGTCGTCATCGCGGTCCGGACCGTAGACGTAGCCATCCGCGCGGTGTGCCCGCAGCCAGCGCTTGTGCTCCATTTTGGCGAGCCGTTCGACCTCGGTGTCCGCCAGCACGAAGGGAGGCGCCGGGTCCACGCGGGGAGCGATCGCGCAGTCGATCTCCCGCAGCTTCTCGCCGATGGCCACGACCGCCTTCCGGTTGTCCTCCTGTTTCCCGGGGGACAGCCGGTCCCACGGAACCACCGAGGCGTTGGTCTGTTCCGATTCCCCTCGGTTGCTGCGCGCCGCCTGTTCGTAGTGCTCGTGCATGACCCGTGCGAGGTGTTCCACCAGGTCGTCCCCGAGGAGATCGGGACGGCAGGCGGCGTCCAGGACGCC
>JABFXD010000216.1 GCA_013361925.1 Streptomyces sp.
GACACTGGCCGCCGAGCGGATCCTGAAGGCCTTCGGGAACGGCACGCCCACAGAGGACTGAGGGCCCAGTCCCTCGGCCTGCGCCAGAATGGTCGTACGAAACCCCGTACGAACCGGAGAGACCCACTCATGACCAGCGCGAACCCCGAGCGGAAGCAGCGTGCCAACGGGGTGGAGTCCCGGCGCCGGATTCTCGACGCGGCCGTGGAGATCGCGGGTGAGCGCGGTTACGAGGGCACGTCCATCGCGGCCGTGCGGGAGAAGTGCGGGCTGCCGGCGAGCTCGATCTACTGGCACTTCAAGGACAAGGACGACCTGATCGCGGCGGTCATCGAGCGCAGCTTCGAGACCTGGCTGGCGGCCGTGGAGCTGCCCGGGGAGGACGCGGGCACCCCGCTGGAGCGGGTCACGGCCATGGCGGCGAACGTGGCGAAGTCCCTGATCGACGCGCCGGACTTCCTGCGGCTCGGCCTGATGCTCGCCCTGGAGAGGCGGCCCGCCGAGCCGCGCGGGCGGACGGTGTTCCTCCAGGTCAGGGACATTTCCCGGCAGCGGATCGCGGGCGTCGTCCGCACGGTGTTCCCGCAGCTCGCAGAGGGGGACGTGCAGACCCTCACGACGTACGCGATCGCCGGCGCCGACGGGCTGTTCGTGCACCGGGAGATCCATGGCGAGTCCGTCGACCTGGTGGCGATGTTCGAGCTGCACGCGCGGCTGGTGTTCGACGCGGCGGCGCGTATGGCGGCCGCCGCGCGATGACGACGTACGGTCTCAGTCGTCGGGGATGCCGGCGCCGCTGAGAGCGGGCACCGTGTCCTCACGGCGGGCCAGGGAGAGTCCGCCGCGGCGGAACTGCTCCAGCTTGTCGACGATCGTCCGGCCGACCGGGGTGTGGCCCCAGACGCTGATGCCCTGGTGGGTGGCGGGCTGCCAGGTCGCCTCGTCGACGACGAGCGGGTTCCAGCCGACCTCCCATTCGAAGCCCGAGGGGGTGCGGGCGTAGTAGGAGAGCTCCTTGTCGTTGGTGTGCTGCCCCACCGACAGGGCCATGTCGAAGCCGAGTTCGCCCACGCGGTCATAGCTGCGCGCCAGGTCGTCCAGGCTCTCGGCCTGGATGTTGAGGTGCTGGACGCGGGTGCGGACCGGGTCGATGGGCAGGCCGCGGACGGCGGCGATGGCGAGGGAGTGGTGACGCTCGTTGACACGCAGGAAGCGGATCTTGAGCTTGACGCCGCTGATGGTCTCGTCGATGTAGTCGGTGAGCCGGGCGTCGAAGACGGTGTCGAAGTAGCCGCGCAGCTGTGTCGGCCTGGCGGAGGTGATCGCGACATGGCCCATGCCGGCGTCGCCGGTGACCCAGCCGGAGGAGAGCATGCGCAGCGGCTCGGAGGAGACGACCGGGGTGGTGTAGATCTCCTGGGTGATGCCCTTGGGGCCGGGGAAGCGCAGAAGGCGTTCGACGCCGCGCAGGGCGGCCTCCTCGGCGGAGCCCTCGGTACAGGGGACGCCGTGGGTGCGCACCCGGGCCTCGATCCGTTCGAAGGAGGCGTGGTCGTCGATGTGCCAGCCGGTGGCGACGACGTCCTCGGCGGGGCCGCGCCGGAGCAGGAAGCGGCACTCCTGGTCGTCGAGGCGGAAGCGCATGACGTCACGCGAGAGGGCGTCGTGGTGCATGCCGATGGCGTCGGTGCCGAAGCGGCGCCAGTCGGTGAAGCGGTTGGTCTCGATGACGAGGTAGCCGAGGTGGACGGCTCCGAACACGGACTCTGTGCTCATCGGCGGCCTGCCAGGAAGTCGGCGCAGAGGCGGTTGAAGAGGTCCGCGCGTTCCCACTGCACCCAGTGCCCGGTGTTGGCGACCAGATAGAGGTCGCCGTTGGGCAGCCGGTCGGCCAGCATCCGGCCACCGGAGGGCCGGTTGACCCGGTCGGCGGCACCCCACAGGACGAGGGTCGGTACCGGCAGCCGGGACAGCCGCCTGTCACGCGTGAAGTCCGTCTTCCACAGGGCCCTGAGCGACTTCGGCCGCCGCAGCGGCGGGGCCGCCACGACCTCGGGATCGAGGCTGTCCCGGTAGCGGGCGTCGATGACGCCGTCGGGGACGTCGGCCGCGTTGAAGACGAGGTACTGGCGGATGAACTTCTCCAGCTTCAGCCGTGAAGGGCCGTCCCCGCCGTAGTAGTTGAGCAGGGAGTTGAGGCCGGGCGTGGGCAGCGCGCGGGTGGTGCCGATGCCGCCGGGGCCCATGAGGACCATGCGGTCGACCCGGTCGGGGGTGTCCAGGGCGAGCCGCAGGGCGCAGGCACCGCCGTAGGAGTTGCCGACGAAGTGCGCCTTGTCCAGGCCCAGTTGGTCCAGTACGCCGCGGATGCCGGTGGCGAGGGCGCCGAACGGGTCGGTGCGGTCGATGCCCTTGCTGCTGCGGCCGTA
>JABFXD010000026.1 GCA_013361925.1 Streptomyces sp.
GTGCTGACCGAGTACATGGACTGGCGCTGGACGTTCTTCGTCAACATCCCGTTCGCCATCGTCGCCGCGCTCGGCGCGTACTTCGTCATCCGTGAGCCCGAGGGCGGCCGCAACCGCAACCCGCTCGACATCCCCGGCGTCCTGCTCTCCACCCTGGGTCTGGTCGCGCTGGTCTACGGCTTCACCCGCGCCGAGTCCGACGGCTGGGGCGACTCCGTGACCGTGGGCATGTTCGTCGCCTCCGCGGTCCTGCTGATCGCCTTCGTCATCACCGAGGCGAAGGTCAAGGCCCCGCTGCTGCCGCTGCGCGTGGTGACCGACCGCAACCGCGGCGGTATCTACCTCTCGCTCGGTATCGCGATCATCGCGATGTTCGGCACCTTCCTGTTCCTGACCTACTACCTCCAGGTCGTGAAGGGCTTCTCGCCGATCAAGACCGGCTTCGCGTTCATGCCGATGATCGTCGGCATGATGGTCGGCTCGACCCAGATCGGCACCCGTCTGATGACCCGGCTGCCGGCCCGTGCGCTCATGGGCCCCGGCTTCCTGGTCGCCGCGGTCGGCATGCTCTTCATGACGCAGATGGAGATCGGCTCGTCGTACGCCTCGGTCATCCTGCCCGCGATGCTGCTGCTCGGTCTGGGCATGGGTACGGCGTTCATGCCCGCCATGTCCCTGGCCACCATGGGCGTCGAGCCCCGGGACGCCGGTGTCGCCTCCGCGATGGTCAACACCTCGCAGCAGGTGGGCGGCGCGATCGGTACGGCCCTGCTGAACACGATCGCCGCCTCCGCCACCACGTCCTACATCGCCGACCACATCGGCTCCGCGACCTCCAAGTCGCAGGCGCAGCTGGTGGCGCTGGAGGGCCAGGTGCACGGTTACACCAACGCGATCTGGTTCGCCGTCGGCATGCTGGTCCTGGCCGCGGTCATCGTGGTGACCCTGGTCAACGCCGGCCGTCCCGACACCTCGGCCGTGGCCGGTGCCGGGGAGGGCGCGGAGGACGAGCTGCCGGTCCCGGTCGTCGCCCACTGACGACGACCGGACGGTCGTACCCCTTCGGGCCTCGTACGTACGGGGACGGGGACGCTCCGTACGTACGACTATGAGGGCCCCGGCCCTCGGGATCTGCCCTGGTTCAGCGGAGCCAGGGCAGATCCGCACCCGCTTCGTTGGGCTGAAGTCCCTCGGCGACGATCTGCATGATCTCGCCGAGGGACTTCTGCTGTTCCGGGGTGAGCCGGTCGAACATCGCCTGGCGTACGGCGCTGACATGGCCGGGCGCGGTGCGGCTCAGGACGGC
This sequence comes from Streptomyces sp., assembly GCA_013361925.1. Taxonomy (GTDB): domain Bacteria; phylum Actinomycetota; class Actinomycetes; order Streptomycetales; family Streptomycetaceae; genus Streptomyces. The sequence goes on from JABFXD010000026.1 coordinate 1,307, forward strand.
GTGCCCCTCGTCGGTGAGGATCGCGAACTGGCCGCGCTTGTCGGAGGGACAGTCCTCGCGGCGGACCCAGCCGTTCTTCTCCAGCCGGGAGATGGCGTGCGAGAGCCGGGACCGGGTGATCTTCGCCTTCATCGCCAGCTCGGTCATCCGCAGCCGGCTCCTCGGCGCCTCGGCGAGGCCGACGAGCAGCCCGTAGTAGATGTGCGGCATGCCCGCGTCCCGCTGCAACTGGCGGTCGAGGTGGTCCTCCAGAAGAGTGGTGGCGTGCATGTAGGAGCGCCAGACGCGCTGTTCCTCGGCGGTGAGCCAGACGGGTTCTTCGGCCATGTCGTCCACTGTACGAGAAGGCTCCTTGAAAGTTAAACAAGTTGGGGGTATGTTCGTGGAGGTGGAAGTTTTAGAGTTCAAGTAACGGTCGCAGTGACGCCTGAAAAACTGCGTTCATATAACACCTTTCGGAGGGAGCCGCGCCATGTCCGCCGCAGCCCAGGACGCGACCAGGGAGCGTATGCCCGCGCTCTATCTCAGTCACGGCGCTCCGCCGCTCGCGGACGACCCGATCTGGCCCGGCGAACTCGCCGCCTGGTCCGCGGACCTCCCGCGCCCCAAGGCGATCCTCATGGTCTCCGCCCACTGGGAGGAGGCCCCGCTCGCCCTCGGCGCGGTCGAGACCGTCCCCCTCGTCTACGACTTCTGGGGCTTCCCCGAGCGCTACTACCAGGTGACGTACGGCGCCCCCGGCGCACCCGCGCTCGCCGAGTCCGTCCGCAAGCTGCTGCGCGCCCCCGGCACCCCCGTCCAGGACATCCCGGACCGCGGCCTCGACCACGGCGCCTATGTGCCCCTCGTCGAGATGTTCCCCGAGGCCGACATCCCGGTCCTGCAGATCTCCATGCCGACCCTCGACCCCGTCAAGCTCATGGAGATCGGCCGCAAGCTGGCCCCCCTGCGCGACGAGGGCGTCCTGATCGTCGGCTCCGGCTTCTTCACCCACAACCTCGCCGCGCTCCGGCACACCGGCGGGGGAGTGCCGAGCTGGTCCTCCGAGTTCGACGACTGGGGCCGCCGGGCCCTGGAGACCCGGGACTGGGACGGGCTGCTCGACTTCCTCCACAAGGCCCCGGCCGGCCGCTACGCCCACCCGCGCACCGAGCACTTCGCGCCCCTCTTCGTGACGATGGGCGCGGCCGAGGTCTCCGGCGAGCTGGACTCGCAGCGCTCCGTGATCGACGGGTTCTGGATGGGGATGGCGAAGCGGTCGGTGCAGTTCGGCTGAGCCGGTACGCCCCGCGGGACATAAGGGCGGGATGTGGTGTCGCTGTGAATTCCCTGGGAGTGCGCTGACCTGGCAACCATCGAGGGGTGCCGGCCGTCTTCTGGGGCAGAGGACGACCGACGGCGGCTGCTTTCCCGGTCCCTTTCCCGGGCCGGGACGATCCCGCCGAGTGTGACGGGCGTCTCACGGCACGGGGTGGGAGGGGTTCATGAGAAGCCGGGGATCGGTCTCGACTCATGGTCTGACCTGCGGCTCCGTGGAACCGGTCGGCACCGTCGCCGACCGTGCGGCCGGGCAGGATACTGCATGATCAGAAAAATAGGGGGACGGGTTGGGAATTCTGTCCTGATTCCAGTCGTTGTTTCCATCGGAAGCAGGGCACCCGAGGAGAGTCCGGACCGGACAGTGCCGGACCGGATCGGGACCAGGCAGCCAAGGACCACCCGCCAGCCCACATCGCAAGGGAGCACACGCATGGCAACCCGTGCCGTCGCCCGTCGTCAGTCCGCCTCCGGCGAGGCCGTCGACAAGGCACGCAGTGTTCGCGCCCACGCCGGCGAGATCGCCGACCGCGACCTGGTCGGCATGTACCTCGACGAGATCGCGCGCACCCCGCTGCTCGACGCCGCCAAGGAAGTCGAGCTGTCCCAGATGATCGAGGCGGGTGTGTTCGCGCGGCAGGTCCTCGACGGGTACGAGGAGTCCAAGGCGGACGCCACCCGCGAGGAGCTGGAGGCGCTGGTCGACGAGGCCGAGCGGGCCAAGGACGTCTTCATCCGGTCCAACCTCCGCCTCGTGGTCGCGGTCGCCCGCCGCTACCCGCGCAGCGGCCTCCCCCTGCTCGACCTGATCCAGGAGGGCAACGCGGGCCTGGTGCGCGCGGTGGAGAAGTTCGACTACCGCAAGGGCTTCAAGTTCTCCACGTACGCCACCTGGTGGATCCGCCAGGCGATCACCCGCTCGATAGCCGACCAGTCGCGCACGATCCGCCTCCCCGTCCACCTCGTCGAGGAACTCGGCCGCATCCGCCGGGTCCAGCGCGAGTTCAACCGGGAGAACGGCCGCGACCCGGAGCCCGCCGAGATCGCGAAGGAGCTGGGCTCCACCCCCGAGCGTGTGACGGACGTCCTGGACTGGGCCCGTGACCCGGTCTCGCTGAACATGTCGATCGACGACGACGGCGACACCCAGTTCGGCGACCTGCTGGAGGACACCTCCGCGGTCTCGCCCGAGCAGTCCGTCCTGACCCTCCTGCGCAGCGAGGAACTGGACGACCTGATCGGCCGCCTCGACCAGCGCACGGCGTCGATCATCAAGATGCGCTACGGCATCGACGACGGCCGGGAGCGCACCCTGACCGAGGTCGGCAAGGAGCACGGGCTGACGCGCGAGCGCATCCGCCAGATCGAGAAGCACGCCCTGCTGGAGCTGAAGAAGCTGGCCCGGGACACGGGGTTCGACGCGGCGGCGTAGGGCCGACCGCATCGACGCGGGCGTGCCCGCGCACGCCGGGTGTCGCAACACGGCGCAAACATGGCTGTGTTGGGTCGCTTCAACAGGCAGGACCCTGGGAACAAGACTTCAGGGTCCAAGAGTTCAGGTACATGAGTTCGAGAACGTGAGTCGTACGAGTCCGGCCCTCTGTCGAGGGCCGGGCCCCCAGAGCCAAGTCCCGACGCACTCCCCCCGGCGCCGGGACTCTCCCTGAGCCGGACTTCGGCGCCCTCCCCCCGGGTGCCGGGGTCCGGCTCTGCTTTTGGCTCTTGAGGAGCCTGGGAGGGACGGCCGGTGGTAAGGCATGCTGGACGGCAGGTCACCCCGTACCTGAACCACGGGGTGGCCTGCCGGATGGCAGATTGTGTCACATGGGCATAGCCTGCCGATGTGAGCAGCCCCACCCCAGCACCGCGTTCCACCCGTTCTTCCCGTGCGTCGGCATCGGGGCAGGCCTCGGCCTCGCTGACCGAGCGGCGCAAGGCCGAGACGCGGATGGACATCGCCAGAGCGGCGGCCGGGCTCTTCGTCCAGCGCGGGCTGCGTGCCACACGCGCCGAGGACATCGCCCAGGCCGCCGGAATCGCGCCGCGCACGTTCTACCGCTACTTCGCGACCAAGGAAGAGGCCGTCGCCCCGCTCTACGCGGCAGGCGCCCAGCGCTGGGCGGAAGCGGTGCGGGAGGCGCCGGCGGAACTCTCCGTGCCCCAGGCGCTGGAACACGCGGTACGCCGGACCCTCACGCCGGGTGCCGGAGTCTCCGCCGCCTCCTGGGAATGGGTACGCACCCTGATCCGCCTGGCGGAGACCAGCCCGGCGCTGGGCAAGGTGTGGGCGGAGGTGTGCCGGGACGCGGAGCGGATGTTGGCAGAGGTGCTGGGGGAGCGGGGCGGTGGGGCGGCCCAGGTCGCTGACAACGTTGCCGCTCCTGTCGTCGCCGCCGAGCTCCGTTTCGCGTCGGCGGTCGCGAGCGCGGCGGTACGGACGGCGGTGGAGGCGTGGGTGGCCACGGACGCACGGGCGACAGGGCCGACGGGACCGGCGGAGCTGGCGTTGCGGAACCTGGGGGTGCTGGAGGGGTTTCCGTGGGGGCGGCCGTAGACAAGGACGGGGACCCGCCTCTCCTACGAACAGTCGTGCCGCAGGACCGGCACCCGCCCGTCCGTGGTAGCTGCGGGCAGTCGTGCCGCTGGACCGGCACCCGCCCCTTCCGCGCGTCCGCGGTAGCTGCGGGCAGTCGTGCCGCTGGACCGGCACCCGCCTCCCGCCCACCCGCCGTAGCTGCGGGCAGTCGTGCCGCAGGATCGGCTCCCGCCCCTTCCGCCCGTCCGTGGTAGCTGCGGTCAGTCGTGCCGCTGGACCGGCACCCGCCTCCCGCCCACCCGCGCTGCGGGCAGTCGTGCCGCTGGGGCGGCACGGGTGGGCGCAGCGGCACCCCGCAAGCGCGGGTGAGCGAGACCCGCCCCCGCCCAGCCTCCATCCCGGGCACCTCTGACCGGGGCCCAGTTCACCCACCCGCGGCTCGAACCAACCGCTCCCCCAACCCCCGTACGCACTCCACCAGTTCACCGGGCGACTCCACCGTGAACTCCACCCCCGTCATGGCAAGCCGAATCGCCAGCCACTCCACCGCGTCCCCCGACTCCGCCCGGAGCCGACAGCGCCCCTCGCCCAGCGGCTCCGGCGTCCCCACCCACCCCGGCACCCGCGCCGCGACCACCTCCGCCGAAGCGGCGAACGTGACGGCGAACTCGTACGTCTCCTGCCGCCGGTACATCGACTGCCGCAGATACTCCGCCGCGCTCCCCGTCGGCAACTCCCGCGGAGCGAACCGCGCTCCCGTCGCGAACGGCTCGCTCACCCGGTCGACCCGGAACGTACGCCAGTCGTCGCGATCGAGGTCGTACGCGACGAGGTACCACCGCCGCCCGGTCGACACCAGCCGATACGGCTCCGTCACCCGGCGCGACTCGGTCCCGTCCTTCGCGCGGTAGGCGAACCGCAGCCGCTCGTGCCCGGCGACGGTCGAGGCCATGACGGTCAGCGTCTCGGGCGCGATGCTCGCCCCGTCCCCGCTGGTCAGCGGCGTGGTCGCGGCCTGGAGGGTGGAGACACGGTGCCGTAGCCGGGACGGCAGCACCTGCTCCAGCTTGGCCAGCGCCCGTACGGACGCCTCGTCGACCCCCTCGACCGCGTGCCCGGCCCCCGCCCGCAGCCCGACCGCGATGGCGACCGCCTCCTCGTCGTCGAGGACGAGCGGCGGCATCGCCTTGCCCGCGACGAGCCGGTAGCCGCCGTCGGAACCCTTGCTGGCCTGCACCGGGTAGCCCAGTTCGCGCAGCCGGTCGACGTCCCGCCGCACGGTACGACGGGACACCCCGAGCCGGTCGGCGAGCTCGCCGCCGGGCCATTCGCGAGGCGTCTGGAGGAGCGAGAGGAGTTGGAGAAGCCGGGCCGGAGTATCCGTCGTCATGAGTTCGAGGATGCCGTAGATCTAGGACACGATCTGACCTAATGCGGCCGTAGCTTGAAGACATGACCTCCACCGAAACCGTGGTTTCCACGCCTACGCCCTCGTCCGCGACGACACCGGCACCCGACCGGCGCCGCTGGTTCGCCCTCGCGATCGTGATGACCGCGGCCTTCATGGACCTCGTCGACGTCACGATCGTCAATATCGCCATCCCGTCCATCCAGGCCGAGGCCGGCGCGAGCGTCAGCCAGATCCAGTGGATAACGGCCGGCTACGCGCTCGCCTTCGCCGCCGGTCTCATCACCGGCGGACGTCTCGGCGACATCCACGGCCGCAAGCGGCTCTTCCTCATCGGCATCGGCGGCTTCACTCTCGCCTCCGCGCTGTGCGGCCTCGCCGCGAACCCGGAGATGCTGGTCGCCTCGCGGATCCTCCAGGGCGGCATGGCGGCGCTGATGGTGCCGCAGGTGCTGTCGATCGTGCACGCGACGTTCCCGGCGGAGGAGCGCGGCAAGGTCTTCGGGCTGTTCGGCGCGATCGTCGGCCTGGGCGCGGTGTCGGGTCCGCTGCTCGGCGCCCTGCTGACGGAGTGGAACATCCTCGGCCTGGAGTGGCGCCCGATCTTCCTCATCAACCTTCCGGTCGGCATCGCGGGCCTGATCCTCGGCAGCCGCTACATCACCGAGTCCAAGGCGCCGCGCGCCCTGCGCCTTGACCTGGTGGGCGTCGCCCTGGTGACCCTGGGCCTGCTCATGCTGCTCTACCCGCTGACCCGGGGCCGTGAGCTGGGCTGGCCGCTGTGGGGGTACGTGTCGATGGCCGGCGCGCTCGTCGTCTTCGCCGCGCTGGTGACGTACGAGAAGCGCAAGGCGGCCCGTGACGGCTCCCCGCTCATCGAACTCTCCCTGTTCCGCGTGAAGAGCTTCGCCGCCGGTGTCGCCGTCCAGACGGTCTTCGGTATCGGCCTCGGCATCTTCTTCCTGGTGTGGACGCTGTACATGCAGGTCGGACTGGGCTGGCGGCCGCTGAAGGCGGGCCTGACCGGGGTGCCGTTCTCGATCGCGGTCTCCCTGGCCGCCGGGCTGTCGGTGCAGAAGCTGGTGCCGCGCGTCGGAGGCCGTGCGGTCCTCCAGTCCGGCGCGCTGACCATGACCGCGGGCGTCCTGCTCTACCTCTGGGAGGCCGGCCGGTACGGCACCGCCATCGCCCCCTGGCAGATGGCCCTCCCGCTGATCGTGATGGGCCTCGGCATGGGCCTGATCTTCGCCCCGCTGACCGACATGGTGCTGTCGGGCGTACCGCGCGAGCACGCCGGATCGGCGTCCGGCCTCATCAACACCGTGCAGCAGATGGGCAACGCGCTGGGGCTCGGCCTGGTGTCGGTGGTCTTCTTCAACGAGATCCCGGACGCGCTGCGCCGCGAGCAGATGGGACCGGTCTTCGTCGACGCCTTCCAGCACGCGCTGGGCTGGGTCGCGGCGGTCATGGCACTGATCTTCCTGCTGATGTTCGCGCTGCCGAAGCGCGGAGCCCAGCATCTGGAGGGGGCGGGGGAGGAGCCGGTGCGCGCGAACGAGAAGGAGCCGGAGCTCGTCTGACCTGAGCGCGTGGACATCTGAGCATGTGGAGAAAGGCCCGGCGCCCTGTGCGCGCCGGGCCTTCCGCATGCCCTCAGCAGGGCGAAAGTCCGTTCATGCCCGAATCAGGCCCGAACCTGTTTACTTTCCGGAAATCCGGGCGTAGCCTCCAGGCGAAACCACAAGTTCGGGCACCGGTCGGAAACGGTCGGACATCGAGTCGGAGGCGAGCGGACATGTACGCACCGGAGCGGCAGCAGGAGATCCTCCGGCTCGCGCGTGACGGCGGGCGGGTGGACGTGCTCTCACTGGCCGAGGAGTTCCAGGTCACCGCGGAGACGATCCGCCGGGACCTGAAGGCCCTGGACCGCGCCGGCCTGCTGCGCCGCGTGCACGGCGGAGCCATCCCCGCCGGGCGCCTCGACTTCGAGCCGGACCTCGCCGAGCGCGAGACGACGGCGGCCGACGAGAAGGACCACATCGCCAAGGCGGCCGTCGCCGAACTCCCGACCGAGGGCACGCTGATCCTCGACGCCGGCACCACGGTCGCCCGGCTGGCCGGCGCCATCCCGCTGGAGGCCGACCTCACCGTCGTCACGCACAGCCTGCCGATCGCGGCCCGCCTCGCGGACCACCCCGGCATCCAGCTCCACCTCGTCGGAGGGCGCGTGCGACACCGTACGCGCGCCGCGGTCGACGCCTGGGCGCTTCGCGCGTACGGCGAGATCCGGGCAGACGTCCTGTTCGTGGCGGCCAACGGCTTCTCCGCCGACCACGGCCTGACCACCCCCGACCTCGCCGAGGCCGCGGTCAAGCGCGCGGCGATCGCCGCCGCCCGCCGTGTCGTGCTGCTCGCCGACTCCTCCAAGCACGGCCAGGAGCACTTCGCCCGCTTCGGCGACCTGAGCGACGTGGACCTGCTGATCACCGACAGCGGGCTGAGCCCCGAAGACGCCACCGCCATCGAGCGCGGCGGCACGGAAGTAGTGCGCGCATGATCCTCACCGTCACCCCGAACCCGTCCCTGGACCGCACCTACGAGGTTCCCTCGCTGGAGCGCGGCGAGGTCATCCGCGCCACCGGCGAGCGCATGGACCCGGGCGGCAAGGGCGTGAACGTCTCGCGCGCCGTGGCGGCCGCGGGCCGGCGTACGGTCGCGGTGCTGCCCCTGGGCGGTGCGCCGGGGGCGCTCGTGGCGGATCTGCTCGACGCGCAGGGCATCGAGGTCGCGCCGGTCCCGGTCGCGGGCGCCACCCGCTCGAACATCGCGCTGGCCGAGTCCGACGGCGTACTGACGAAGATCAACGCGCCGGGTCCGGAGCTGTCGGCGGAGGAGCAGGAGCTGCTCCTGGAGACGGTACGGGCGCAGTCGCGGGACGCGGACTGGATCGCGTGCTGCGGGAGCCTGCCCCGGGGGCTCGCGCCGTCGTGGTACGCCGACGTGGTCGCGCGGGCGCACGCTGGGGGCGCGCGTATCGCGCTGGACACCTCGGGGCGGGCCCTCCTGGAGGCGCTGCGCGAACGCCCCGACGTGGTGAAGCCGAACGCCGAGGAGCTCGCGGAAGCCGTCGGGCGCCCCCTGTCCACGGTGGGCGACGCGGTGAAGGCGGCGGAGGAGTTGCGCGAGATGGGCGCACGCGCCGTGCTCGCGAGCCTGGGCGCCGACGGCCAACTCCTCGTGGACGGCGCGGGCACCTGGTACGCCAGTGCGCGCGTCGACACCGTCCGCAGCAACGTGGGCGCCGGTGACTCCTCGCTCGCCGGCTTCCTCATCGCCGGCGGCAGCGGTCCGGAGGCCCTCGCCTCCGCCGTCGCCCATGGCGCCGCCGCCGTACAACTGCCCGGCAGCGTGATGCCGACCCCGTCCGACCTGGACCCGGCGGCGGTCACGGTGACGGCGGAGGTACCGGTGGATCGCGTACTGAAGGAGCCGGTGTCATGACGGGCCGTATCGCTCCTACGACAGTGAGCGCACCCGGCCTGGCTCACTCGGCGGCGTCCACGCCCCCGGCACTCCCCAGCGGACCGGCCATGAAGCGGCGAGGCTCCCCGTTACTCGTCGCGGCCTACGGGAGGCAGGGCCACCTGAGCCGCCCTGCCGCCCGGTGGGGGCGAGGTTTCCCCGGCCCCGCCCCCACCACCCCCGAGCTCACCCCCATGACCCCCCACCGCACCCCCGTCCCCACCCTCGTCCCCGCCCCCGCCCACTCCACTCCACGGGCGATACGCGTGCGAAGGAGCCCGCGATGAGCGACATGAT
>JABFXD010000438.1 GCA_013361925.1 Streptomyces sp.
GGCGGCGAACGAGACGACGGTCACCGACTGGGACCCGGTCTCCAAACAGCCCCTGTTCAAGACGGCCGCGGCCCGACTGACCCTGCTTGAACCCGCCGCCGGAGCGGTGAGCCCAGCCCCCACGACCACCGCCTCGGCCCCGTCCGGCCCGTCCCCGACACCCCCGACCACAGGCGGCCCGCCGGCGACCGCGAGGCAGGAGGCGGGGTGAGGTGGTCGGCGGAGGGCGGGGGCGGTGACCGCGCGTCCGGCGGGGAAGGGTCGTTGCTGTTGAGGACGGCGCGGCCGGTGGGGGAGGGTGGTTGCCTGTTTAGGACGGCAGCTGGCCGCATTCCCTCGTAGCGTCGGGTTCGCACGCCGGAGCGAACGTGAAAGGACGGTTCACGGCGGACTCACCGGACCGCCGACTCGCCATGACCCACACCACCGCCCGCCCCAAGATCACCGACGATCACCGCCGAGCCCTCCTCGCCACCCGCCACCTCCTGACCCCCGCCGCCCGCGCGACCACCTCCGAGCAGGTCGCCGACGCGGTACTGGCGCTGCACGCCACGGACCCGGCCAGCGTGTACCTGACGGTGGCCGCGCGGATGGCGGCCCCTTCGACGGCCGACCTGGAACGCGCCCTGTACACGGACCACACGCTGATCCGGATGCTGTGCATGCGCCGCACCATGTTCGTCGTCCCGCGTTCCCTCGCCCCGGTCGTCGACGCCTCGACGGCCCGCGCCGTGGCCGCCCGTGAGCGGACCGGGCTGCTCAAGGTCCTCGGCGAGCAACTCGGCTACGACGAGCGCCGCCTGGCCGCCCTGGAACAGGAGGTGCTCAGCGCGCTGGTCGGCCTCGGGGAGGCGACGGCGGCCCAACTCGGGGAGGCGGTGCCCGAGTTGCAGCAGAAGATCGTCATGGCGCCGGGCAAGGCCTACGAGGCGAGGCCGCGCATCACCAGCCGCGTGCTCGGGGTGCTGGCCGCCGAGGGCAGGATCCGCCGGGGCCGGCCGCTGGGCAGTTGGGCTTCCTCGCAGTTCCGCTGGACGGTCGCCGAACCCCACCCCGAGCTGCCCGCCGACGCGGCGCGAGCCGACCTCGCCCGCCACTATCTGGCCGCCTTCGGCCCCGCCACCACCGAGGACGTCAAGTGGTGGACCGGCTGGACCCTCACCGCCACCCGCAAGGCCCTGGCCGGCACGGAGGCCGTGGACGTCGACCTCGCGCAGGGCCAGGGGCACGCCCTGCCCGAGCACCTGGCGGCGCCCGCCGACCCCGGGCCCTGGGCGGCCCTGCTCCCCGCCCTCGACCCCACCCCGATGGGCTGGCGGGGCCGCGACTGGTACCTCGACCCCGCCCACACCACCGAACTCTTCGACACCAACGGCAACATCGGCCCCACGGTGTGGTGGAACGGCCGGATCGTCGGCGCCTGGACCCAACGCCCCGACGGCGAGATCGTCACCGCCGCGCTTCCCGGCATCCGCCTCACCCGAGACGCCCGCACCGCCGTCACCGCCGAGGCCGCCCGCCTGACCGCGTTCTTCGGCGACATCCGCATCCGCCCGAGCTTCCGCACCCCGCTGGAGGGACGTCTCAGAGCCTGAGCCGGCCGCCGCGGGACATGAGAAAGGGCGGGGTCCGAGAACCCCGCCCGCAGACCATGAAGCCTCAGCTCACGGCCACACCAGGCAGTACGGCTGATGCCCCGCCTCATGCAACCGATGGCTGAAGTCCTGCCACTCGTGCAGCAGCTGGTACACGTTGAACGCGTCCCGCGGGCCACCCCGGTCCGGCACCGTCGACCAGATGAACGCCGCGGCGCCCACCGCCTCCTCGCCTATCCCGCGCAGCGGGTCCACGACCGTCATCGGGAGCTTGACCACCGCGTAGTCGGGGTGGAGGACGACCAGTTCCAGCGGGGGGACCTTGTGCAGCGGGACGCCTTCTATGCCGGTGAGGACCATCGCGGCCATCGTCTCCGGCTTGATCTTGGTGAACATGCCGTTCATCCCGAGCTCGTCGCCGCCGAGTTCCTCGGGGCGCATCGAGATCGGGACGCGGGCCGCGGTCGCGCCGTCGGGCGCGCCGAAGTACTTGTACGTCACCCCCACCCGACCACCATTCCTGCTCCCCGGCCTCAGCCGATCGATCCGACGTTCGATACGTCGATCGTCCGCCTCTGACTCACCCGGTACACGTGCTGCTTCTGCGGCTTCCTCCGCGTCACGCCGGTGCCTTCCCCGCCGGGCACGTCGAGGACCCAGGTCATCAGTCCCCTCGCCCAGTCCGCCACCGCGATGCATATCTCCACCCGACTGCTTTTCTAGGACGCGTGGCCCCCGCCGCGCAACCCGATCATCGTGTCAGTGACCTCCCCCACGGCCGCCCGCCGAAACGTGCGTTGAAACACCTGTCCGCAGGACGCTCACAAGGATCTTCGCGGCCTGTCGAACACCACGGGCCGTACGAGCTGTGTGTATCAGGTCCCAGTTTCGCAGATGCCACCGCACCTCAGCCCGCGGTCGCCCGGGGGAGCTGCCCTACCCTGAGTGGGAAAGCCGCCAACCGGAGTCCGAGAGGTCGGAGACGTCGCAGGTCATGAGTGAAACGCCCTATTCATACGATGCGCCTGCCTCACAGGCCCTGTTCGACCGTGCGGCCACTGTCACACCGGGCGGCGTGAACTCCCCGGTGCGCGCCTTCCGCGCCGTGGGCGGCACGCCCCGGTTCATGGTGTCGGGCCGTGGTCCGTATCTCACCGACGCCGACGGGCGTGAGTACGTCGACCTCGTCTGCTCCTGGGGGCCCATGATCCTCGGGCACTCCCACCCGGACGTGATCGCCGCCGTGCAGGACGCCGTCTCGCGCGGCACCTCCTTCGGCACGCCCGGCGAGGGCGAGGTCGCGCTCGCCGAGGAGATGGTCGAGCGGATCGCGCCCCTCCAGCAGGTGCGGCTCGTCTCCAGCGGCACCGAGGCGACCATGTCCGCCATCCGCCTCGCCCGCGGCTTCACCCGGCGCACCAAGGTCATCAAGTTCGCCGGCTGCTACCACGGTCACGTGGACTCGCTCCTCGCCGCCGCGGGGTCCGGCGTCGCCACCTTCGCGCTGCCCGACACCCCCGGCGTCACCGGTGCCCAGGCCGGCGACACCATCGTGCTGCCGTACAACGACCTCGAAGCCGTGCAGGAGGCCTTCCACCGGCACCCCGGCGAGATCGCCTGTGTCATCACGGAGGCCTCGCCCGGCAACATGGGCGTCGTCCCGCCGCGGCCCGGCTTCAACCAGGGCCTCAAGGACACCTGCTCCAAGAACGGCGCCCTCTACATCTCCGACGAGGTCATGACCGGCTTCCGGACGAGTCGTGCCGGGTGGTACGGGATCGACGGGGTTGTCCCCGACCTGATGACCTTCGGCAAGGTCATGGGCGGTGGCTTCCCGGCCGCCGCCTTCGGTGGCCGCGCGGACGTCATGGCCCACCTCGCGCCCGCCGGGCCCGTCTACCAGGCCGGCACCCTCTCCGGGAACCCCGTCGCCACCGCCGCCGGTCTCGCCCAGCTGCGCCTGCTCGACGAGGCGGCGTACGACAAGGTCGACTCCGTGTCGGCGGCCATCCAGTCGCTCGTCACCGAGGCGCTCTCCAAGGAAGGCGTCGCACACCGGTTGCAGACCGCCTCCAACATGTTCTCCGTCTTCTTCACGGACCGCGAGGTGCGCGACTACGAGGACGCCAAGAAGCAGGAGTCCTTCCGCTTCACCGCGTTCTTCCACTCGATGCTGGCGCAGGGCGTCTACCTTCCGCCCTCCTCCTTCGAGTCGTGGTTCGTCTCCACCGCCCATGACGAGCAGGCGGTTCAGAAGATCGCCGACGCCCTTCCGGCGGCGGCCCGTGCGGCAGCGGAGGCCACGGCAGCATGACCGGCAACACTGACATCACCGTCGTCCACGTCATGCGGCACGGCGAGGTCGCCAACCCGGACGGCATCCTCTACGGCCGCCTCGCCGGGTACCACCTCTCCGAACTGGGCCGGCAAATGGCCGACCGGGTCGCCGAGCACCTCTCCTCGCGGGACGTGACCTACGTCTGCGCCTCCCCGCTGGAGCGGGCGCAGGAGACCGCCACGCCGATCGCCAAGGCGCACGGCCTCGACCTCGCGACCGACGCGCGGCTCATCGAGGCCGACAACGTCTTCCAGGGCAAGACCTTCGGCGTCGGCGACGGGGCGCTGAAGAACCCCGACAACTGGAAGCACCTCGTCAACCCCTTCAAGCCGTCCTGGGGTGAGCCGTACGTCGACCAGGTCGTCCGCATGATGGGGGCGCTGGACGCGGCGAAGGACGCGGCGCGGGGGCACGAGGCGGTGCTGGTCAGCCATCAGCTGCCGATCTGGATCGTGCGGTCGTACGTCGAGCGGCGCCGGCTGTGGCACGACCCGCGCAAGCGGCAGTGCACGCTCGCCTCGCTGACGACGTTCACGTACCAGGGCGACAAGATCGTGTCCGTGGGGTACTCCGAGCCGGCGATCGACCTCGTGCCGGCTCATCTGCGTGCGGGTGCGAAGCCGGTGAAGGGCAAGGACAAGGCCTTCGGGGCGTAAGTTCCCCTTGGGGGCTTCTGTTACGCAATCGCGAAAATACAGACGGAACGCCTCCGTTCGTCACGTCCTCTGAATGGGTGACCACCAGAGAACGTGACGAACGGGGATGCCATGCGCACTCTCACCCGCAGGGGAGCGATAGGACTCGGCGTCGGGGGTGCCGCCGCCGTCGGACTCGCGGGGTGCGGCACGCTCACGTCGTCAGACGGGCCGAGCCCGGCCTCGGGTTCCACCACCGGCGGCAAGCAACCCGGCAAGAAGACCCCGAGCGCCCGCCCCATCGGCGACGGCTCCACCTCGTACACCGGCAAGCAGCCCGGCCAGCCGGCCAAGCCCGAGCCCCTGGAGCCGGGCCAGACCCCGCCGCAGTTCGTCGTCTTCTCCTGGGACGGGGCGGGCGAGGTCGGCAACGGACTCTTTCCGCGCTTCCTGGACCTCGCCAAGGAGCACGGCGTCCACATGACCTTCTTCCTCTCCGGGCTGTATCTGCTGCCCGAGTCGAAGAAGCGGCTCTACGACCCGCCCAACAACCCCGTCGGCGCCTCCGACATCGGCTATCTCACCGACGAGCACGTCAAGGCCACCCTCACCAACGTGCGCCGCGCCTGGCTGGAGGGGCACGAGATCGGCACCCACTTCAACGGCCACTTCTGCGGCGGCTACGGCAGCGTCGGCAACTGGACGCCGAAGCAGTGGCGCAGCGAGATCGACCAGGCCAAGGCCTTCGTGAAGGAGTGGCGGACCAACACCGGCTGGACCGATCTGCCGGCCCTGCCCTTCGACTACGACAAGGAGCTCGTCGGCGGCCGTACGCCCTGTCTGCTCGGGCAGGACAACCTGCTGCCCACCGCCAAGGACCTGGGCTGGCGCTACGACGCCTCCTCGCCCGGCGGGCGGCAGGTGTGGCCGCAGAAGAAGGGCGGGCTGTGGGATCTGCCGCTCCAGCAGATCCCGTTCCCCGGGCGCAGCTTCGAGGTCCTCTCGATGGACTACAACATGCTCGCCAACCAGTCGATCAACTCCACCAACGCGCCCAGCCACAATTACCCGGCCTGGCGCAAGCAGTCCGCCGACGCGTACATCTCCGGCTTCCAGCGGGCATACGAGACAAATCGCGCCCCCTTCTTCATCGGCAACCACTTCGAGCACTGGAACGGCGGCATCTACATGGACGCCGTGGAGCAGGCGCTGAAGCACATCGCCGCCGAGAAGGAGAAGGGCGAGGACGTACGCCTCGTCTCCTTCCGGCAGTTCGTCGACTGGATGGACGTACAGCAGCCCGAGGTGCTGGAGAAACTGCGCGGGCTGGACGTCGGGCAGGCACCCGTCGGGGGCTGGGCCTCGTACCTGAAGAAGACCTCGGTGAACGCCGCCTGATATGCGGGTTTCCGCCCGCAAGGGGGGTGCGCAAGATCCCCAGAACGGGCATGCGAAACTTTTCACATGAGTGCCGCCAGCAGCGCCCCCCAGCGCCCGAACCGCACCACGCGCACCCGCCGTCGGGCCCTTCTCCTCACCGGAGCCGCCGCGGCCGCCGCGCTGACCCTCACCGCGTGCAGTTCCGGCGGAGTGTCGGGAGGCGGTGGCGACACCAACTTCATCACCGGCAACAACGGCGTCGACACCGTCGCCGAGGGCAAGCGGACCGCGGCGCCCGAGCTGTCCGGCGAGACCATCGACGGCAAGCAGCTGTCCACCGCCGACTACAAGGGCAAGGTCCTCGTCGTCAATGTGTGGGGCTCCTGGTGCTCGCCCTGCCGGGCCGAGGCGAAGAACCTCCAGAGCGTCTACGAGAAGGTCAAGGGCCAGGGCGTCGAGTTCGTGGGCCTCAACACGCGGGACGCCAGCACCACCCTCGCGAGGTCCTTCGAGAAGGAGTTCGGGATCACCTACCCGAGCATCTACGACCCGACGGGCAAGCAGATGCTCCGGTTCAAGAAGGGCACCCTCAACCCGCAGCTGATCCCCTCCACGCTCGTCATCGACCGGGACGGCAAGCTCGCCGCCCGCGCGCTCCAGGCGCTCAGCGAGGACACACTGCTCGGCATGATCAAGCCCGTCCTCGCGGAGAAGTGACGTGAGCGCGGCCGTCACCGGAGTGACCACGCTCGCCGCCGGGGTGGGGCAGAACGACACCGTGATGAGCGGCGCCCTGCTGCTCGCCCTGCCGATCGCCCTGCTCGGCGGACTCGTCTCCTTCTTCTCCCCCTGCGTCCTGCCGCTGGTGCCCGGCTATCTCTCGTACGTCACCGGCGTCAGCGGCACCGATCTCGCCGAGGCCCGGCGGGGCCGGATGGCCGCCGGTGCCTCCCTGTTCGTCCTCGGCTTCACCGTCGTCTTCGTCTCCGGCGGGGCGCTGTTCGGCTACTTCGGACAGACCCTCCAGGAGGAGCGGGACGTCCTGTCCAAGGTGCTCGGCGTCCTCATGATCCTCATGGGCGTCTTCTTCATGGGCATGATGCCCTGGCTCACCCAGCGCGAGTTCCGCTTCCACACCCGGCCCGCCACCGGGCTGGCCGGCGCCCCTCTGCTCGGCGCCCTGTTCGGCATCGGCTGGACACCCTGCATCGGACCCACGCTGTCCTCGGTGCAGACGCTCGCCATGCAGGACGGCAGCGCCCTGCGCGGCGCCATACTGACCGTCGCCTACTGCCTCGGCCTCGGTGTCCCCTTCGTGCTCGCTGCCGTAGCCTTCCGCAAGGCGCTCGGCGCCTTCGCCTGGGTCAAGCGGCACTACGTCTGGGTGATGCGCATCGGCGGCACCATGATGATCCTGACCGGTGTCCTGCTGCTGACCGGCGCCTGGGACAGCATCGTGCAGGAGATGCAGGCCTGGTCCAACGGCTTCACTGTGGGGATCTGATCGATGAGCAAGACGACAACCGACCCGACCCCGCCCGCCGGCGACGAGGACCTCGGCGCCGCCGCCTCCCAGCTGTCCACCGCGCCCGAGGACACCCTGAACGTGCCCTCCCTGGGCGTGATCGGCTGGGCCCGCTGGTTCTGGCGGCAGCTCACCTCGATGCGGGTCGCGCTGCTGCTGCTCCTGCTGCTGTCGCTCGGCGCGATCCCCGGCTCGCTGATCCCGCAGTCCGGGACCGACGAGACGAAGGTGGCCCAGTTCCGCAAGGACAACCCCACCCTCGGTGACGTCTACGACAAGCTCGGCCTCTTCCACGTCTACAGCTCGGTGTGGTTCTCCGCGATCTACATCCTGCTGTTCGTCTCCCTCATCGGCTGCATCATCCCGCGCACCTGGCAGTTCGTCGGCCAGCTGCGGGGCCGTCCGCCGGGCGCCCCGAAGCGCCTGAACCGGCTGCCCGCGTACACCACCTGGCGCACCGAGGCCGAGCCCGAGCAGGTCCGCACGGCCGCCCTCGCCCTCCTCAAGAAGCGCCGCTTCCGCGCGCACCTCACCGGTGACGCGGTCGCCGCCGAGAAGGGCTATCTGCGCGAGGTCGGCAACCTCGCCTTCCACATCGCCCTCATCGTGATGCTGATCGCCTTCGCCTGGGGCCAGCTGTTCAAGATGGAGGGCAACAAGCTGATCGTCGAGGGCGGCGGGTTCTCCAACACCCTCACCCAGTACGACGACTTCAAGTCCGGCAGCCTCTTCAACCAGGACGACCTGGACCCGTTCAGCTTCCACCTGAACGACTTCCAGGGCACCTACGAGAAGTCCGGCCCCAACCGCGGCACCGCGCGCACCTTCCAGGCCGACATCTCCTACAGCGTGGGCGCGTACGGCAAGGCCAGGAAGACGATCGTCAAGGTCAACGAGCCGCTGGAGATCGGCGACTCGAAGGTCTATCTGACCGCCCACGGCTACGCGCCCGTCATCACGGTCCGCGACGGCAAGGGCGAAGTCGTCTACCGCGACGCCGTGCCACTGCTGCCGCTGGACAGCAACATCACCTCCTCCGGTGTCGTCAAGGTCATGGACGGCTACCGCGACGCCAAGGGCGAGCGGCAGCAGCTGGGCTTCGAGGCCTTCTTCCTGCCGACGTACACCCCGGGCAACGAGGTGTCCTCCACCTTCCCCGCGCTGGGCAACCCGGTACTGAACCTGGCCGGCTACTACGGCGACCTGGGCGTCGACGCCGGTGTCCCGCAGAGCGTGTACCAGCTCGACAAGTCGCATCTGAAGGCGTTCAAGGACTCCAAGGGCGAGCAGCAGCGCAAGAACCTGCGGCCCGGCCAGACCATGACGCTCCCCAACGGCGCCGGCTCGATCACCTATGAGTCCACCAAGGAGTGGGCCAACTTCCAGGTGACCCGCCAGCCCGGCAGCGGCTGGGCGCTGGCCGGTGCCGTCGCCGCGATCTTCGGGCTCGCCGGCTCCCTGTTCATCCAGCGCCGCCGCGTGTGGGTGCGGGCGGTCCGGGGCGACGACGGCGTCACGGTCGTCGAGATGGCCGGGCTCGGCCGCAGCGAGTCCGCGAAGGTGCCCGAGGAGCTCGGGGCGCTCGCCGACACCCTCTACGACCAGGCTCCCGGGGCACCTGACCCCGACGAAGACTCCACCGAAACCCCCAACCCCCAAGTCGTACCTGCCGAAAGGCCCGGGAAGTGACTCTCGCCGCCGCGACGGATCTGGCCGCCGCCACCAACGAACATCTCGCGAACCTCAGCAACACGCTGATCTACTCCGCGATGGCCGTCTACACGCTGGCCTTCTTCGCGTACATCACCGAATGGATCTTCGGCAGCCGCAGCAAGATCGGCCGCACGGCCGCCGCGCTGACAGCCGGGTCGGCGGAGCGCAAGGCGCCCGCGGTCACGGTGAAGAAGGGCGGCTCCACCGCCGTACTGGAACGGCCGCAGGTCGTCGTACGGGCTGCCGCCGGGCAGCGCGACGTGCCGGACGGGCCCGGGGCGCACGGCGGGGACGAGCAGGGTGACCTCTACGGCCGTATCGCCGTGTCCCTCACGGTGCTCGCCTTCCTCATCGAACTCGCCGGGGTCATCGCCCGCGCGGCCTCGGTGGAGCGGGCGCCCTGGGGCAACATGTACGAGTTCAACATCACCTTCTCCACGGTGGCCGTCGGCGTGTACCTCTCGCTGCTGGCGCTGAAGAAGAACGTGCGCTGGATGGGCCTGTTCCTCATCACCTCGGTCCTCCTCGATCTCGGTATCGCCGTCACTGTCTTGTACACCGCCAGCGACCAGTTGGTTCCCGCCCTGCACTCGTACTGGCTGTACATCCACGTCTCCACGGCGATCCTGTGCGGCGCGGTCTTCTACGTGGGCGCGGTCAGCACGATCCTGTACCTGTTCAAGGACTCCTACGAGAGCAAGCTCGCGGGCGGCGGCAAGCCCGGCAAGTTCGCCACGTCGTTCCTGGAGCGCCTGCCCGCCTCCTCCTCCCTCGACAAGTTCTCCTACCGGGTCAACGCGGCGGTCTTCCCGCTGTGGACCTTCACGATCATCGCGGGCGCGATCTGGGCCGGCGACGCGTGGGGCCGCTACTGGGGCTGGGACCCCAAGGAGACCTGGGCGTTCATCACCTGGGTCGCCTACGCCTGCTACCTGCACGCCCGCGCCACGGCCGGCTGGAAGGGCCGCAAGGCCGCCTACCTGGCCCTCCTCGCCTTCGGCTGCTGGCTGTTCAACTACTACGGAGTCAACATCTTCGTCTCCGGCAAGCACTCGTACGCGGGCGTCTAGATCCCGTAAGCGGACGCGTGGCGGACGGCGTGCAGATCGTCGCGCCACGCGTCACGCTGGTGGCATGAGTGGATCCGTCGAACAAGGCGCCGGCCAGACGCACGGGAACACGCGCATACTCCACTTC
>JABFXD010000089.1 GCA_013361925.1 Streptomyces sp.
GGGGTGGCGCTCCTCGCGCTCACCGCGCTGCTGATCCCGTTCATCATCCTCGCGGGCTGGCACGACGCCGACCCGCTGGAGACCGGCAGCAAGCGGTGGCGGCCCACTCAGGGCTTCTTCGCCCTGATCCTGGCCGTCGAGGCGATGGTGATCATCTCCTTCGAGGCCACCGACGTCTTCGTCTTCTACATCTTCTTCGAAGCCATGCTGATCCCGATGTACTTCCTCATCGGCGGCTTCGGGGACCGGGCCCACGAGCACGGAGAAGAGGCGGCGTCGACGCAACGGTCGTACGCCGCGGTGAAGTTCCTGCTCTACAACCTGGTCGGCGGCCTCATCATGCTGGCCGCGGTGATCGGCCTCTACGTGGTCGCCGGGAACTTCAGCCTCCAGGAGATCGCCGAGGCGCGGGCCAACGGCTCGCTCGACATGGCGACCAACACCGAGCGCTGGCTGTTCCTCGGCTTCTTCTTCGCCTTCGCGGTGAAGGCCCCGCTGTGGCCGCTGCACACCTGGCTGCCGAACGCGATGGGCGAGGCCACGGCCCCGGTCGCCGTACTGATCACGGCGGTCGTCGACAAGGTCGGCACGTTCGCGATGCTCCGCTTCTGCCTCCAGCTCTTCCCGGAGGCGTCGAAGTGGGCGACGCCCGCGATCCTCGTCCTGGCGGTCATCAGCATCGTCTACGGGGCGCTGCTCGCGGTCGGCCAGCGGGACATCAAGCGGCTGGTGGCGTACGCGTCGATCTCGCACTTCGGCTTCATCATCATGGGCATCTTCGCGATGACCAGCCAGGGCCAGTCCGGCGCGACGCTCTACATGGTCAACCACGGTATTTCCACGGCCGCGTTGATGCTGGTCGCGGGCTTCCTGATCTCGCGGCGCGGCTCGCGGCTCATCGCCGACTACGGCGGTGTGCAGAAGGTCGCCCCGGTGCTCGCCGGCACGTTCCTGATCGGTGGCCTCGCGACCCTGTCGCTGCCCGGACTCGCGCCGTTCGTCAGTGAGTTCCTGGTGCTGGTCGGCACGTTCTCGCGCTATCCGGTGATCGGCATCATCGCCACCTTCGGCATCGTGCTCGCCGCGCTCTACACCCTCGTCCTCTACCAGCGGACGATGACGGGCCCGGTGAAGGCGGAGGTGTCCGCGATGCCGGACCTCAGGGTCCGTGAGCTGTTGGTCGTCGCGCCGCTGATCGTCCTGCTGATCTTCCTCGGTGTCTATCCGAAGCCGGTCACGGACATCGTCAACCCGGCGGTCAAGTCGACCTTGTCCGACGTACAGAAGAAGGACCCCCAGCCCGAGGTGGAGGCGGCCAAGTGAGCGCAGCAGCTGTCCACAGCCTGTGGACAACCGCGGCCGATCCGATCTCGAAGATCGAGACGCCGAAGATCGAATACGGACAATTGTCGCCCACGCTGATCGTCGTCGGTGCGGCGATCATCGGGGTGCTCGTCGAGGCGTTCGTCCCGCGCAAGCAGCGGTACTACGCCCAGGTGTTCCTCTCCGCCGTAGCGCTGGCCGCCGCCTTCGCCGCGGTCGTCGCCCTCGCGGCCGACGGATACGCCACCACCAAGGCCGGCATCGTGGCGATGGGCGCCATCGCCGTCGACGGACCGGCGCTCTTCCTCCAGGGCACGATCCTGCTGGCGGGTCTGGTCGGCCTGTTCACCTTCGCCGAACGGCGGCTCGATCCCGAAGCGCACGGCAACCGGGTCGACTCGTTCGCCGCGCAGGCCGCCTCCGTGCCGGGCAGCGACAGCGAGAAGGCGGCCGTGAAGGCCGGGTTCACCACCACCGAGGTGTTCCCGCTGCTGCTCTTCGCCGTCGCCGGCATGCTGATCTTCCCCGCGGCCAACGACCTGCTGACGCTGTTCGTGGCCCTGGAGGTCTTCTCCCTGCCGCTGTACCTGATGTGCGCCCTGGCCCGCCGCAAGCGGCTCATGTCGCAGGAGGCCGCGGTCAAGTACTTCCTGCTCGGCGCGTTCGCCTCCGCGTTCACCCTGTTCGGCATCGCGCTGCTCTACGGGTACGCGGGCTCGGTGTCGTACGCCGACATCGCGCAGGTCGTCGACGGCACGGTCACCAACGTCGACCCGGCGCTCGCGGACACCATGGGCAACGACGCGCTGCTGCTGGTCGGCGCCGCGATGATCGTGATGGGCCTGCTGTTCAAGGTCGGCGCGGTGCCGTTCCACATGTGGACGCCGGACGTCTACCAGGGCGCACCCACCCCGGTGACCGGCTTCATGGCGGCGGCGACCAAGGTGGCCGCGTTCGGTGCCCTGCTGCGCATCCTGTACGTCGTCCTTCCCGGCCTGCGCTGGGACTGGCGGCCGGTCATGTGGGGCGTCGCCATCGTCACCATGCTGGGCGGCGCGATCGTCGCGATCACGCAGACCGACATCAAGCGGCTGCTGGCGTACTCGTCGATCGCGCACGCGGGCTTCATCCTCGCGGGCGTCATCGCGACCACCCCGGACGGGGTGTCGTCCGTCCTCTTCTACCTGGCCGCCTACTCGTTCGTGACGATCGGCGCGTTCGCCGTGGTCACGCTCGTGCGGGACGCCGGTGGTGAGGCGACGCACCTGTCCAAGTGGGCCGGCCTCGGCCGCCGTTCGCCGCTCGTGGCCGCCGTCTTCGCGGTGTTCCTGCTGGCCTTCGCCGGCATCCCGCTGACCTCCGGGTTCGCCGGGAAGTTCGCCGTGTTCAAGGCGGCGGCGGAGGGCGGCGCGGCACCGCTGGTCGTGGTCGGTGTGATCTCGTCGGCGATCGCGGCGTTCTTCTACATCCGCGTCATCGTGCTGATGTTCTTCAGCGAGCCGCGGCCCGAGGGGCCGACGGTCGCCGTGCCGTCGCCGCTGACGATGACGGCGATCGGCGTCGGCGTGGCGGTCACGCTGGTGCTCGGTGTGGCGCCGCAGTACTTCCTGGACCTGGCCAACCAGGCGGGAGTGTTCGTGCGCTGACCCGCGCCGCCTCAGCCGTGTCCGTACGGCGGGCCCCGGTCTCCCCTCGGGAGGCCGGGGCCCTTTCGCGTGCGCTCAGGCCGGGCACGTCACCTTCGGGTTGAGGGCCGTGAAGAGCCCGTCGGGGTTGGTCTTGTAGATCCACGCGTGGAGCGAGTAGACCTTCAGGACCGTGTCGTGGAAGAAGGTCTCGCCGAACAGCGTCGGCGCGGCGGTCACGGCCGTGTCCGGGACGATCCACTCCACCCCGACCAGCTTGCGGGTGCTGGGGTTGGACCCGCCCTCGTACAGCAGGGCCTCGGGCTTGGCGGCGTCGACGGCCGGGTCGGCCAGAAGCTGCCCGTTGACGTAGTGGTAGCCCATCTTGGGCACGCACGTGTTGGTGCGCGCGTAGCCGCCCGTGGGGGCGAACGGCTCGTACGCGTACTTGCCGGTCGCCGCGTACGTGGCGGTCAGGGCGGCCCAGGGGTCGGCGTCGGCCGCGGGTGCGGCCTGCGCGGGGGCGGCGGTCAGGGAGAAGGCTCCGGCTATCGCCACGGCGACGGCGGCCTTGAGGGGCCGAGAGGACATGCTGGGGCTCCTTGCAGCGGAAGGGGCGCGCACCGGTCGAGGCGCGCTGTCCGAGAGGCGGGCCTCCCCTGTCCCGCCTGAGCAGCATGTCCCCGGGGCAGGACGGGCTCCAGGTGACGCACACCATTGGAGTGAACGCGGAGCGTGACGCAGCCGGCCTGTGGATAACTCCGGCGCTGTCGGTGCGGACCCCTATCGTGGAGGCAGTGGTCGAGGGACGACGTACGGGGGACAGGGCTATGGGTGGGATGGGTGGGATCAGCGAGATGCCAGCGGTGACCGAGGTGGCAGGGCCAGCCGGACCGGCCGGGAGCGAGGCGCTGGCCGCGCTGCACCGGGTCTTCGGGTACGACGCCTTCCGCGGCGAGCAGGAAGCCGTCATCGATCATGTGGTCGCGGGCGGTGACGCCGTCGTGCTCATGCCGACCGGCGGCGGAAAGTCGCTGTGCTACCAGATTCCGTCCCTGGTCAGACCCGGTACGGGCATCGTCGTCTCCCCGCTCATCGCGCTGATGCAGGACCAGGTGGACGCGCTGCGGGCGCTCGGGGTGCGCGCCGGGTTCATGAACTCCACGCAGGACTTCGACGAGCGGCGGGTGGTGGAGGCCGAGTTCCTCGCGGGCGAGCTGGACCTGCTCTATCTGGCGCCCGAGCGGCTGCGCCTCGACTCCACCCTCGACCTCCTCTCCCGCGGCAAGATCGCCGTCTTCGCGATCGACGAGGCGCACTGCGTGTCCCAGTGGGGCCACGACTTCCGCCCCGACTACCTCGCCCTCTCCCTGCTCGGCGAGCGCTGGCCCGACGTCCCGCGCATCGCGCTGACGGCCACGGCCACGCACGCGACGCACCAGGAGATCACCCAGCGGCTGAACATGCCGACGGCCCGGCACTTCGTGGCGAGCTTCGACCGGCCCAACATCCAGTACCGGATCGTGCCCAAGGCCGACCCCAAGAAGCAGCTGCTGAGCTTCCTGCGCCAGGAGCACGAGGGCGACGCGGGCATCGTCTACTGCCTGTCGCGCAAGTCCGTGGAGTCCACGGCCGAGTTCCTCTCCAAGAACGGCATCGAGGCGGTCCCGTACCACGCGGGCCTGGACGCGGGCACGCGCGCGGCGCACCAGTCCCGGTTCCTGCGGGAGGAGGGCCTGGTCGTCGTCGCGACCATCGCCTTCGGCATGGGCATCGACAAGCCGGACGTCCGCTTCGTCGCCCACCTCGACCTGCCGAAGTCGGTCGAGGGCTACTACCAGGAGACCGGCCGGGCGGGCCGCGACGGCATGCCGTCGACGGCCTGGATGGCCTACGGCCTCAACGACGTCATACAGCAGCGCAAGATGATCCAGTCGAGCGAGGGCGACGAGGCGTTCCGCCGCCGGGCCGCCGCCCACCTGGACTCGATGCTGGCGCTGTGCGAGACCGCGCAGTGCCGGCGCGGGCAACTGCTGAACTACTTCGGCCAGGAACCGGACCCGGCGGGCTGCGGCAACTGCGACACCTGCCTCACCCCGCCCGAGACCTGGGACGGCACCATCGCCGCCCAGAAGGTCCTGTCGACCATCGTGCGGCTCCAGCGCGAGCGGGGGCAGAAGTTCGGCGCGGTGCAGATCGTCGACATCCTGCTGGGCCGGCGCACGGGCAAGGTCATCCAGTTCGACCACGACCAGCTGTCCGTCTTCGGCATCGGCGAGGACCTGACCGAGGGCGAATGGCGCGGCGTCGTACGGCAGTTGCTGGCACAGGGCCTGCTCGCGGTCGAGGGGGAGTACGGCACGCTGGTGCTGACCGAGGCCAGCGGGGAGGTGCTGCGGCGCGAGCGCGAGGTGCCGCTGCGCAAGGAGCCGAAGAAGCCGACGGTCGCGAAGGCCTCGGGCTCCTCGTCCTCCTCCGGCAGAGGAAAGTCCAAGGCCGCCGCGGTCGAGCTGCCCGAGGCGCTGCTCCCGGCCTTCGAGGCGCTGCGGGCCTGGCGCGCCGAACAGGCGAAGGAGCAGGGTGTTCCGGCGTACGTGATCTTCCACGACGCCACGCTCCGGGAGATCGTGACGGCGTGGCCGGCGTCGGTGGCACAGCTCGGTGAGATCGGCGGCGTCGGCGAGAAGAAGCTGGCGACGTACGGGGAGGGCGTGCTGGCGGTGCTGGCGGGACTGGGGGAGCCGACGGCGGAGGCCGCGGAGGCCGACGGCGAGGCGGCGCCACAGGCGGACGACTGGCCCGAGATGGAGGAGCCGGAGCCCGACTGGACGTAGGCGTGGGCCCCGAGGCCTGTCGCCCCGGGGCGGGACCGTCACAGGGCCCGTGCCGCGTATGCCCTCACATCCGCGTCCGGGTCGGTCGTCGCCGTGGCCAGGGCGGCGCGGGCGGCCTCGGTGGGGGCGTGCCGGGTCAGGGCCAGGACCGCCGACTTGCGTACGTCGGCGTTCGGGTCGGCGAGCGCCTTGGCCAGGGCGGGGACGGCGGTGTCGGCGTCCGCTCCGGAGAGGGCGGTCGCCGCCCCGGACCGCACCTGCCAGGTGGCGTCGGCCAAGGCGGCCACCGCGCGCTCGGCCAGTGGTCCCGGGCAGCCGGTGGTGCCCAGGGCGGCGTAGGCGGCGCCGCGTACCAGGGCGTCGGCGTCCGCCGTGAGGGCGGACAAGGCGGGCAGGACGGCATCGGGGCGCCCCGTGGACACCGTCGCCAGGGCCTTGGCGAAGGTGACGCGGACCTCGCGGGACGGGTCGGACGTCGCCGCGTGGGCCAGCTCCTCGGCGGCGTCGACCGAGACGAGGGCGCGTACGGCCTCGATGCGGACGGCGATGTCGTCGTCCGTCAGGGCGCCCGTGAACAACGCGGCGTCGCCCAGCCGCAGGGCACGCAGCACATCGAGGGCGGAGGCCCGTACGACCGGGTCGGGTTCCCGGAGCGCGACGGCGAGGCCCTCCCGTAGGGCGGGTTCGGGCGGGAGCGTCTCGACCAGCTCGCGCAGCGAGGCCGCGGCGGCGGCACGGACCTCGGCGGCGGGGTCGCGGAGTGCGTCGGCCAGGGCGGGGCCGGTGCCCGGGGGCAGGGTCTCGGTGAGGACGGCGACGGCCTCCCGCCGGACCGTGGCCGCCGGATCGGCCAAATAGGGCCGCAGGGCGTCGAGTTCCGGCTCCTCCTCGGCGAGGGCCACCAGCTCCAGGAGCCGGGTGGCCGACTCCTCGGCGGCGGGAAGGGCGACGAGTCCGGATCGGCTGTCGGAAGCACTGTCGGGACGGCCGCCGTCCTCCGCTCCCGTCGCCACCGGTGCGCGGTCGCGGGAGCCGGCCGTCGCCACCTCCTCCGGGTGCACCTCACCGAGGTGCCGGGAGGGACCGCCGGTCGGGGTGAACTCCTCGATCGGGACCAGATAGGGAGCCACGGGACGGGCCGTGAACTCCATCGCACCAGAGGGGGACTTGTGCAGATCGAGGTGGTGGAACCAGGAGGCGTCGTCACGCCGGGGGTGGTCGAGACGCTCGTGGTAGAGGCCCCAGCGGGACTCCGTCCGGGCCAGCGAGGCGCGCGCGGCCATCTCCGCGCAGTCGCGGATGAAGGAGACCTCGGCGCAGCGCATCAGCTCGTGCGCGGTGCGGGCACCCATCGCGGCGATGTCGTCCCGCATCCGCTCGAAGGACTCCAGGGCGAGCGACAACCGCGCCCCCGACTTCGGCGGGGCCACGTAGTCGTTCACGAAGCGGCGCAACTTGTACTCGACCTGGGGCTGCGGCGGGCCGTCCGGGTTGCGCAGCGGGCGGTAGATGAGTTCGTGCGCCTCGCGGAGCTGGTCGGCGGGCAACTCCCCTTCGTACGACGTGTACTGGGCCGCGTCCGCGCCCGCGAGGTCGCCGAAGACGAAGGCGCCGATCATGTAGTTGTGCGGGACGCAGGCCAGGTCGCCGGCGGCGTAGAGGCGGGGGACGGTGGTCCGGGCGTGGTCGTCGACCCGTACACCGGAGGCCGAGTGGCCGCCGCACAGGCCGATCTCGGAGATGTGCATCTCGATGTCGTGGGTGCGGTAGTCATGGCCCCGGCCCGCGTGGAAGGTTCCCCGGGTGGGCCGTTCCGTGGAGTGCAGGATCGACTCCAGGGCCGAGACCGACTCCTCGGGGAGATGGCTGAGCTTCAGGTAGACCGGCCCCCGGTCGGACGCCACCTCCGCCGCGAACTCGGCCATCATCTGGCCGGACCAGTAGTCGGAGTCGACGAAGCGTTCGCCGTGCCGGTTGACCTGGTAGCCGCCGAAGGGGTTGGCGACGTAGGCGCAGGCGGGGCCGTTGTAGTCCTTGATCAGCGGGTTGATCTGGAAGCACTCGATGCCGGTGAGCTCGGCGCCCGCGTGGTAGGCCATGGCGTAGCCGTCACCGGCGTTGGTCGGGTTCTCGTAGGTGCCGTACAGGTATCCGGAAGCCGGCAGCCCCAGTCGGCCGCACGCGCCCGTCGCCAGGATCACCGCGCCCGCGCGGACCGTCACGAAGGCGCCCGTACGGGTGTTGAAGCCGACCGCCCCCACGGCCCGCCCCTCAGCCGTCAGCACCCGTACCGGCATCACCCGGTTCTCGATGCGGATCCGCTCCCGCATCTCGCGCCGCCGCAACTGCCGGTACAGCACCTTCTTGACGTCCTTGCCCTCCGGCATCGGCAGCACGTAGGAGCCGGAGCGGTGGACCTGGCGGACCGCGTAGTCGCCGTGCTCGTCCTTCTCGAACTTCACGCCGTACGACTCCAGGCGCTGCACCATGCCGAAGCCGCGGGTGGCGGTCTGGCGGACCGTGGACTGGTCGACGATGCCGTCGTTGGCGCGGGTGATCTCGGCGACGTAGTCGTCGGGCTCGGCGCGGCCCGGGATGACCGCGTTGTTGACGCCGTCCATGCCCATGGCGAGGGCACCGGAGTGCCGGACGTGGGCCTTCTCCAGCAGGATCACGTCGGCGCCGTGCTCGGCGGCGGTCAGCGCGGCCATGGTGCCGGCGGTGCCGCCGCCGATGACGAGGACGTCGCAGGAGAGCGCTTCGGCGTCGGTGAGGGCGGGGATCGCCAGGGGGGTGTTCGCGGGGCTGGTCACCGAGGGGCCTTTCAGGAGCCGAGGGAGGACAGGACGTCGCGCCGCAGCGCGAGCCGCGCCGGGTCGTCGCGCGCGGTGCGGTCGCGGGGGCGCGGCACCTCGCGTACGGCGGAGAGGCGGCCGTTGCCGAGGAGGGCGACTCGGTCGCCGAGGAAGAGGGCCTCGTCGACGTCGTGGGTGACGAAGACGACGGTGGCGCCCGTGCCGTGCAGCACCTCCACGAGCAGGTCCTGCATGCCGGCGCGGGTCTGGGCGTCGAGGGCGCCGAACGGTTCGTCCATCAGCACCGCGCGCGGCCGGCCGGCCAGCGCCCGGGCCAGCTGGGCGCGTTGGCGCTGGCCGCCGGAGACGCGGTGCGGCAGCTGCCGGGACCGGTCGCCGACACCGACGCGGTCGAGCCAGTCCTCGGCCTGCCGCCTGCGCTCGGCACGCGCCAAGCCCTTGATGGCGAGGGGGAGTTCGACGTTCGCGCGCAGGGTGCGCCAAGGCAGTAGGGCGTCCTCCTGGAAGACCAGGGCACGGTCGGCGGAGGGGCCCGTCAGCGGCCTTCCGTCCTGGCCGGCCTCGCCGTCGAGGGGGGTCAGCAGGCCGGCCAGGGTGCGCAGCAGCGTCGACTTGCCGCAGCCGGACGGGCCGACGACGGTGAGGATCTCACCGGGGGCGACGTCGAGATCGACGCCGGTGACGGCGGGAGCGCCGGGTCGGCCGAGGGTGGCGGCGCGGAGGGTGAGCCGGGTGCCGCGGGCGGGTGCGGTAGCGGTGACCTGGGGTGCCCTGGCAGCGGCTTCGGTGAGGTCAGACGAAGTGCTCATCGCGTGCCTCCTGGGTCTTCGGAGCGGGTGCGGCGGACTTGGGCTCCCGCGCGGAGGGCACTGCGCGGACGCTCTTCGCCCGGCCCCCGGCGTCGTACGACGTTCGTGGCAGCCAGCGGGTCAGGCGGCGGCCCAGCAGCTCGACGGCCGTGGAGGTGAGCCAGCCGAGGACGCCGATGGTGACCATGCCGACGAAGACGCCCGGGTAGTCGACGACGGTGTAGTCCTGCCAGGTGCGGTACCCGACGCCGTACTGGCCGGAGATCATCTCGGCGGAGATCACACAGATCCACGAGACACCGATGCCGACGGACAGACCGCCGAAGATGCCGGGCAGCGCACCCGGCAGGACGACCGAGCCGAGGATCCGCCATCGGCCGCCGCCCATCGTCAGCACCGCCTCCTCCCACACGGGCGTCAGCGCGCGGACCGCGTGCCGGGTGGAGACCAGGACGGGGAAGTAGGCGGCGGTGAAGGTGATGAAGACGATGCCCTGTTCGTTGGAGGGGAAGAGGAGGATCGCGACGGGGACGAGGGCGATGGCCGGGATCGGCCGGACGACCTCCAGCACCGGCCCCACCAGGTCCTCGGCGAGGCGGGAGCGCGCCACGAGCACGCCCGTCGCCACACCGAGCACCGCCGCCAGCAGGAAGCCGCTGAGGATGCGGGTCAGACTGTCGGTGAGGTCGGTCCAGTAGTCGGGCCCGGACAGCCGGTCGGCGAAGGCGTGGGCCACGTCGGTGACCGTGGGGAACTGCGAGAAGCGCAGCCACAGGTCGATGTCGAGGCTGGTCAGCGCCTGCCACACCCCGAGGGCGGCCACCAGCGAGGTCACCCGCAGGGCGTAGCGGCCGGCGAGGGGCAGAGGGCGGCTCACGACGCCCGCTCCAGCGCGTCGGCGTACGTCACCACGCGGGCGCCGCCGTGCTCGGCGACGTACGCCCGCGCGGTCGCCGGTGCGACGAAG
>JABFXD010000388.1 GCA_013361925.1 Streptomyces sp.
GCTGCGAGGACGTCTCCTTCGCCCGCTCGTGCGCCGGCCCACGCCGCACCGCACCCGGCGCGTTCCACTCCTGCCGCTTGCGGGCCCGGTTCTTCGCGGCCTCGGAGGACTGGAGCTGGTAGGGCACCGAGGTCACCATGACGCCCGCCGTGAACAGCAGCCGGCCCTTCAGCCGCAGCGCGCTCTGGTTGTGCAGCAGGTGCTCGTACCAGTGGCCGACCACGTACTCGGGGATGATCACGGACACCGCGTCGCGCGGCGACTCCTTGCGCAGGCTCTTCACGTACTCGATGACCGGCCGGGTGATCTCGCGGTACGGCGAGTCGAGGACCTTCAGCGGTACGTCGATCCCGCGCCGCTCCCACTCCTCGCGCAGCGCCTTGGTCTCGGCCGGGTCGACGTTGACGCTGAGCGCCTCCAGGGTGTCCGAGCGCAGCAGCTTGGCGTACGCCAGCGCCCTGAGCGTCGGCCGGTGGATCTTGGAGATCAGCACCACGGAATGCACCCGGGACGGGCGGACGCTGTCGTCGCTCGGTCCCTCGGGGGCCGCGATCTCGTCGGCGACGCGATCGTAGTGCTTACGGATGGCGGACATCGTCGCGTAGAAGATCACCATGCCGAGCAGCGCGACCCAGGCCCCGTGCGTGAACTTGGTGACGAGGACGACCACCAGCACCAGGCCGGTGAAGAAGGCGCCGAAGGCGTTGATCGCCCGCGAGCGGACCATGTGGCGGCGCTTGGCCTCGTCCTTCTCCACCGCCAGATGGCGGTTCCAGTGCCGGACCATGCCGGTCTGGCTGAGCGTGAAGGAGACGAACACACCGACGATGTAGAGCTGGATCAGGCGGGTGGAGTCGGCGCCGTAGATCCAGACCAGCAGGCCGGCCGCGCCCGCCAGGAGCACGATGCCGTTGGAGAAGGCGAGGCGGTCGCCGCGGGTGTGCAGCTGGCGCGGGAGGTAGCGGTCCTGGGCGAGGATCGAGCCGAGCAGCGGGAAGCCGTTGTACGCCGTGTTCGCGGCCAGGAACAGCACCAGCGCGGTCGCCGCGGCCAGCACGATGAACAGGAAGCTGCCCTTGCCGAAGACGGCCTCCGCGACCTGGGAGATCACCGGGTTCTGGACGTAGCCGGAGCCGATCGCGACCCCGTCCTTCAGCAGGTCCTCGGCCGGGTTCTCGGCCATGCGGACCTTGGTGGTCATGGCGAGCGCGATGATGCCGCAGAACATCGTCACGGCCAGCAGGCCCATCGCCGCGAGCGTGGTCGCCGCGTTCTTGGACTTCGGCTTGCGGAACGCCGGAACACCGTTGGAGATCGCCTCGACACCGGTCAGCGCGGCACAGCCGGAGGAGAAGGCCCGCAGCAGCAGGAAGACCAGCGCGAAACCGGCCAGTCCCTGGTGCTCCGCCTTGATCTCGTAGCCGGCCGTCGGCGCCCGCATGGTCTCGTCGAGGACCAGCCCGCGGAACGCGCCCCACGCGATCATGATGAAGACGCCCGCGACGAAGACGTACGTCGGGATCGCGAACAGCGAGCCGGACTCCTTCACCCCGCGCAGGTTCATCAGCGTGAGCAGCACGATCACCGCGATCGCGCAGAGCACCTTGTGCTCGACGACGAACGGCACGGCGGAGCCGAGGTTCTCGATGCCGGAGGCGATGGACACGGCGACGGTGAGGACGTAGTCGACGAGCAGGGCGCTGGCGACCGTGAGCCCGGCCTTCGGGCCGAGGTTGGTGTTGGCCACCTCGTAGTCGCCGCCGCCGCTCGGATACGCGTGCACGTTCTGCCGGTAGGAGGCGACCACGGTGAACATCAGCACGACGACCGCGACGGCGATCCAGGGGCTGAAGTGGTACGCCGACACGCCCGCGATGGACAGGACCAGCAGCACCTCGCCGGGCGCGTACGCCACGGAGGAGAGGGGGTCGGAGGCGAAGACGGGGAGGGCGATGCGCTTCGGCAGGAGCGTTTCCCCGAGCCGGTCACTGCGCAGTGCGCGCCCGATCAGGATCCGTTTGGGCACGTCGGTCAGTTTGGACACAACAGAGAAGCCTAAGCGTTCGAACGGGTGCGCAACCACCCGCCACCCCACATCGGCCCCGATCTGCCCTCCGAGTGAAATCGGCCAACCGCCCGGCAACGGATTCCGCACCCGTTCGCGTCCTCATGCCTATATGACAAGACCCCCCGCCCGCACCGCCCCCGGAGGTCCCATGCATGCCAGCGCGGAGCTGATCGGCGCCGCCGCCGCTCTTCTCGGCCTCGGAATCCTGACTCTTGTGAGCCTGCGCAGCATCAGCCGCCGCTGATCGCCCCGGGCCCTGCACAGGGGTGCCCCGCACGGACCGCGCGTGTGTAGCTTGGTGGCCGGTCTGAGACCCTGTTAAGGCCAAGTCAACGACTCTTGACACTTGTCATTCGGAAGGACGGTCGTGCACATCGTCATCATGGGCTGCGGGCGAGTGGGTTCCGCTCTCGCCCAGACCCTGGAGCAACAGGGGCACACGGTCGCCGTGATCGACCAGGACCCCACCGCCTTCCGTCGACTGGGCTCGGGATTCGGCGGCCGCCGGGTCACCGGCGTCGGCTTCGACCAGGACACCCTGCGCGAGGCCGGCATCGAGGAGGCGGGCGCGTTCGCCGCCGTCTCCAGCGGTGACAACTCGAACATCATCGCCGCCCGCGTGGCCCGCGAGATGTTCGGCATCGAGAACGTCGCGGCCCGTATCTACGACCCGCGCCGCGCCGAGGTCTACCAGCGCCTGGGCATCCCGACGGTCGCCACGGTCCGCTGGACCGCCGACCAGATGCTCCGTCGGCTGCTGCCCTCGGGCGCCGAGCCGCTGTGGCGCGACCCCACCGGGGGCGTCCAGCTCGCCGAGGTGCACGCCTCCGCCGCCTGGGTCGGCCACAAGATCAGCAGGCTTCAGGAGGAGACGGGCGTCCGCGTGGCGTTCCTGACCCGCCTCGGCGAGGCGATCCTGCCCAGCTCGCAGACGGTGCTTCAGGAGGGCGACCTGGTGCACGTGATGATGCGCACCGACGAGGTCGACAAGGTCGAGGCGTCCTTCGCCAAGGGTCCCGAAGAGGAGGGCGGTCACTGATGAGGGTCGCCATTGCCGGTGCCGGCGCGGTCGGCCGCTCGATCGCGGGCGAACTGCTGGAGAACGGCCACGAGGTCCTTCTCATCGACAAGGCGCCGACCGCCATCTCGGTCGAGCGCGTGCCCCAGGCGGAGTGGCTGCTGGCCGACGCCTGCGAGATCACGTCCCTGGACGAGGCGGCGCTCCAGCGCTGCAACGTCGTGATCGCCGCGACCGGCGACGACAAGGTGAACCTGGTCGTCTCGCTCCTGGCCAAGACGGAGTACGGCGTTCCGCGCGTCGTCGCCCGGGTGAACAACCCGAAGAACGAGTGGATCTTCAACGAGTCCTGGGGCGTGGACGTCGCCGTCTCGACGCCCCGCCTGATGTCGGCCCTGGTCGAGGAGGCGGTCTCGGTCGGTGACCTGGTCCGTCTGCTCCGCTTCAGCCACGGCGACGCGAACCTGGTCGAGCTGACCCTGCCGGAGGAGTCGGCCCTGGCCGGCACGCAGGTGGGCGACGTGGAGTGGCCGGAGGACACGTCCCTGGTCACGATCATCCGCGGCACCCGCGTCCTGACTCCGACCCGCGAGGACTCCCTGGAGGCGGGCGACGAACTCCTGTTCGTGGCCGCCCAGGCCCGCGAGGAACAGCTGGAGGACCTGCTGTCGGTGCGTCGCGAGGACGCGTCCTAGACGGTACGACGAGGAAGGGGCGCCCTGAACTCTCAGGGCGCCCCTTCCTCGTCGTACCCGTAACTACGCCTCGCGCCGGTGCCGTGCCCCGGTCGACTCGCCGCGCTCGGCGGCCAGGGCGGCCTTCCGCTCCTCCTCCGCCTTCTCGGCGGCTTCCATCTCCGCGAAGACGTCGATCGGCGCCGGTGCCTTCGCCAGGAAGACCCACGTCAGCCAGACGGCGAGCAGGAAGGGCGGGATCTTCAGCGCGACCAGCACCCAGCCCAGCTGAGCCGTGTTGGCCCACCAGTACAGCGGGAAGAGGATCGCGCACTTGGCCAGCAGGATCGCGCCCCAGGCGTAACTCGCCTTGGCGTAGGCCTTCTTGCGGCCGGGGTTGCGGGTGCGCCAGGAGAGGTTCTCCTTGAACACCGGCCCGAGGATGAGGCCGATCAGCGGGACGCCGCACAGCGTCGTGATGATGTAGGCGAGCCCCAGCCCGAGCGTGTACAGCATGCCCGGCAGATAGAAGTCCTTCGCGTTGCCGGTCATCATCGCGAAGACCACACCGAAGGCCACGCCGAAGACACCGCTGAAGGCGTGCTTGACGGTGTCCCGCTTCACCAGCCGGACCACGACCAGGACCAGCGACACCGCGAGCGCGGCGATCGCGGACATGTGCAGGTCCTTGTTGATCGTGTAGATCGTGACGAAGAGCAGGCCGGGCAGCACCGTCTCGACCATGCCCCGCAGGCCTCCGAAGGCCTCGAACAGCGCGGCCTCGGTCACCGCCCGGGCGTCGTGCTGATCGGTCTCTTCGGTCGGCTTGTCGAGCGACGTCACCGGCTACTCCCTACCGAGGGGTCTCAGTTCGTACTTCGGGTTGAACAGCACCCGGCGGCCCCGGCTCATCGAGATCCGGCCCGATGCGATCAGCTTGCGCCCCGGCTCGATCCCCACGATGGAGCGCCGGCCGAGCCACACCACGTCCAGCGCGGCGGAGCCGTCGAACAGCTCGGCCTCCAGCGCCGGGACACCGGCTCTCGGACGCAGCGTGACCGTGCGCAAGGTACCAGTAACCGTCACGATCTGTCGGTCGTGGCAGTCACCGATACGGACACAGCCGGCGGTCTCGGCATCCTCCCGCAGCTCCTCCGACTCCAGGTCCTCCTGGGACGAGGAAAGCCGGTCGAGCATGCGCCGGAACCGGCCCACCGGCTTCTCGGAACGCGGAACAGCACTCATATGTGAAGCGTACCGGGGTGCGCTGACACCTTCGTACCCGCGGTGCTAGCCCTCGAACCGGTAGCCCATACCGGGCTCGGTGACGAAGTGCTTGGGGTGCGAGGGGTCCGCCTCCAGTTTCCGCCGCAGTTGCGCCATGTAGACCCGCAGATAGTTGGTCTCCGTCCCGTACGACGGCCCCCACACCTCCTGGAGCAGCTGCTTCTGGCTGACCAGACGGCCGGTGTTGCGCACCAGCACCTCCAGCAGATGCCACTCCGTGGGGGTCAGGCGTACGTCCTTGCCGCCCCGGTTGACCTTCTTCGCGGCGAGGTCGACGGTGAACTCCGCGGTCTCCACGGTCGTCACGTCGCCCTCCCCGGGGCCGACCGGCTCCGCCCGGCGCACGGCCGCCCGCAGCCGGGCCAGCAGCTCGTCCATGCCGAAGGGCTTGGTGACGTAGTCGTCGGCGCCCGCGTCCAGGGCCTCGACCTTCTCGTCGGAGGAGTGCCGGGCGGACAGCACCAGGATCGGTACCCGGGTCCAGCCGCGCAGTCCGCGGATCACCTCGACGCCGTCCATGTCGGGCAGGCCCAGGTCGAGGACGACCACGTCGGGGTGGCGGGCGGCGGCGAGCCGGAGGGCGGTGGCACCGTCGTGGGCCGCGTCGACCTCGTACTTGCGGGCCCTGAGGTTGATCACGAGGGCGCGCACGATCTGCGGCTCGTCCTCGATCACGAGCACCCGGGTCATGTGGTCCGCCTTTCGGGTTGTACGGCCATGAGGGGTTCAGGGCCCGCTTCCGCCGCCCTGAGCGTCAGCACCATCGTGAGGCCGCCGCCCGGCGTGTCCTCGGCGTCGAGGGTGCCGCCCATGGCCTCGGCGAAGCCGCGGGCGACGGCGAGCCCGAGTCCGACACCGGCGCCGCGCGGGGCGTCGCCGTAGCGCTGGAAGGGCGCGAAGATGCGCTCCTTGGCCTCGTCGGGGACGCCGGGGCCCCGGTCGACCACCCGGACCTCGACCCGGTCGGCGAGGGCGCTCGCGGACACCAGCACCGGCTCGTCCCGCCGGCTGTACTTGACGGCGTTCTCCACCAGGTTGGCCACCGACCGCTCCAGCAGCCCGGCGTCCACGGCGACCATGGGCAGCGTCTCCGGGATGTCCAGCTCCACGCTGTCCTCGGGCACCCCGCCGAGCGCCATCGGCACCACCTCGTCGAGGTCGATCTCCCGGATCAGCGGCGTGACCGTGCCGGTCTGGAGCCTGGACATGTCGAGCAGGTTGCCCACCAGGTGATCGAGCCGGTCGGCGCCCTCCTCGATGCCCTCCAGCAGCTCGGCCCGGTCCTCCTCGGACCACGCCACGTCGTCGGAGCGCAGGGACGACACCGCGGCCTTGATCCCGGCCAGCGGGGTGCGCAGATCGTGGCTCACGGCGGCCAGCAGGGCGGTGCGGATCCGGTTGCCCTCGGCCAGGGTGCGGGCCTGGTCGGCCTCCTCCCGCAGGCGCCGCCGGTCCAGGGCGACCGCGGCCTGCGCGGCGAACGCGGCGAGCACCCGGCGGTCCTCGGCGGGCAGCACCCGGCCGGTCAGGGCCAGGGCCATGTGGTCGCCGACGGGCATGTCGACGTCGGCGTCCTCAGGGCGCTCCACGGGGCGGCCGAGTCCGGCGCGGCCCGCGCAGGTCCATGGCTCGACGTCGCTCGCCCGTTCGAGCAGGGCCGCCGACTCCATCCCGAAGGTCTCGCGGACCCGCTCCAGGAGCTCCTCCAGGCCGGTCTCGCCGCGCAGCACGTTCCCGGCGAGGAAGGACAGGATCTCCGACTCGGCCCGCAGCCGGGCTGCCTGATGGGTGCGCCGGGCGGCCAGGTCGACGACCGAGGCCACCGAGACACCGACCCCGACGAAGATCACGATGGCGACGATGTTCTTCGGGTCGGCGATGGTCCAGTGGTGCAGGGGCGGTGTGTAGAAGTAGTTCAGGAGCAGGGAGCCGACCGCGGCCGAGGCCAGCGCGGGCAGCAGTCCGCCGAGCAGCGCGGCGGCCACCGTCAGCGTCAGGAACAGCAGCATGTCGTTGGCGAGGCCGAGGTGGACGGTGTTGAGCAGCACGGCCAGGACGGCGGGGCCGGCCACGCCGACCGCCCAGCCCCAGATGATCCGCGCCCTCCCGAGCCGTGCGCCGCGGGCGACCGGCAGTCCGCGTCCCTTGGCGACCTCGTCGTGGGTGACGATGTGGACGTCGAGGTCGGGCCCGGACTCCCGGGCGACCGTCGCGCCGACGCCGGGTCCGAAGACGTACTGCCAGGTCTTGCGGCGCGAGGAGCCGAGCACGACCTGGGTGGCGTTGACGCCCCGGGCGAAGTCGAGCAGCGCGGCGGGTATGTCGTCGCCGATCACGTGGTGGAAGGTGCCGCCGAGGTCCTCCACGAGGGTTCGCTGGACCGCGAGTTCCTTGGGTGAGGCCGAGGTCAGGCCGTCGCTGCGGGCTATGTAGACGGCGAGCACCTCGCCGCCCGCGCCCTTCTCGGCGAGCCGCGCGGCCCGGCGGATCAGGGTCCGCCCCTCGGGTCCGCCGGTCAGCCCGACGACGATCCGCTCGCGCGAGCCCCAGATCTTCGAGACCCGGTGGTCGCTGCGGTACTGCTTCAGATACTCGTCGACCCGGTCCGCCACCCACAGCAGCGCGAGTTCCCGCAGGGCGGTGAGGTTGCCGGGCCGGAAGTAGTTGGAGAGCGCCGCGTCGACCTTGTCCGGCCGGTAGATGTTGCCGTGCGCCATCCGGCGGCGCAGCGCCTGCGGCGACATGTCGACCAGCTCGATCTGGTCGGCGCGCCGGACCACCTCGTCGGGCACGGTCTCCCGCTGCCGTACGCCGGTGATGGACTCCACGACGTCGCCGAGGGACTCCAGGTGCTGGATGTTGACCGTCGACACGACGTCGATCCCGGCCGCGAGCAGTTCCTCCACGTCCTGCCAGCGCTTGGCGTTGCGGGAGCCCGGGATGTTGGTGTGGGCGAGTTCGTCCACCAGGGCGACGGCGGGGGCGCGCCGCAGCACCGCGTCGACGTCCATCTCCTGGAAGACGGTTCCGCGGTACTCCAGTTCCCGGCCGGCGATCCGCTCCAGGCCGTGGAGCAGCACCTCGGTACGCGCCCGGCCGTGGTGCTCGACATGGGCCACGGCGCAGTCGGTGCCGCGCTCGACGCGCCGGTGCGCCTCGGAGAGCATCGCGTACGTCTTGCCGACGCCCGGTGCCGCACCGAGGTAGATCCGAAGCCTGCCGCGTCCCATGGGTCCCATTGTCTTCCGGTCACTGCTGCCTACGCAGCGTCGACCTTACGGCCGTGCGGGGTGGCGAACGGGGTCCGGAGGCCCTGGGAGGCCGGTCCTTGACGCAACCCTGACGGCACACGCGGCACCCGAGGACCGGCTCAGCCCTGGACTATCTCCCCGTCGCCCAGTTCCAGGACCCGGTCGGCCAGATCCAGCAGGGTCGCGTCGTGCGTGGCGACGAGGGCGGTGACGTTCTCGCTGCGTACGACGGCGCGCAGCAGCTCCATCACGGCGTGCCCGGTCTCCGCGTCGAGCTGGCCCGTGGGCTCGTCGGCGATGAGCAGCGAGGGGTTGTTGGCGAGGGCGCGGGCGATGGCGACCCGCTGCTGCTGGCCGCCGGAGAGCTCGGTCGGCCGCTGGGCGGCGTGGTCGGCGAGGCCGACGAGGGACAGCAGCAGCTCGACGCGCTCCTCACGCGCGCGTGCGTCGGCCCGGCGCAGCCGCAGGGGGACGCCGACGTTCTCGGCGGCGGTGAGGATCGGGATGAGCCCGAAGGACTGGAAGACGAACCCGACGTGATCCCGGCGCAGGGCGAGCAGCCCGTCCTCGTCCAGTGCGGCGAGGTCGCGCCCGCCGACCTCGACGCGCCCCTGGTCCGGTGCGTCGAGGCCGCCGACGATGTTGAGCAGCGTGGTCTTCCCGGATCCCGAGCGCCCCTTGAGGGCGACGAGTTCCCCGCGCGGCACCTCCAGGGAGACGCCGCGCAGGGCGTGGACGACGCCGGCGCCGCGACCGTAGGACTTGTGGACGTTGTCGACCCGGACCATGGTCTCGGTGACCACCTGGCTCATATGCCCTCCCCCGTGCGGACCGGGCGCCAGTATCCCCACCGGGCGCCCGGCTGTTCAACGGTCGGTCAGCTCGGATTGTCCCCGTGGGTGAGGGTCTCCCAGGCCACGAAGAGGTTGTTGGAGCCGGCCGGACGGTTCCGCTCGGTCAGGGTCTGGGTGTTGGTCATGGCGATGCCCAGACGGTTGTGCAGGGCGTTGTAGCCGACCTCGGTGACGGGCCCGAGCCCGAGCTTCAGCGAGCCGCCGCACAGCCAGCTGGGCACGGCGGTCCCCAGCTCGTACTTCGCCTGGAACCCGAGCGCCTGCCGCAGCCGCTCGCCCACGTCGGTGCCGTACAGGTCCTGCCCCTGGATACGGCTGGTCTCGGCGATGTGCGCGATGGCCGAGATGCCGTAGCCGGTGTGCGTGAGATCGCGGCAGGTCTCCTGGGTGAGGCCGGTGACGAAGGTGGACTGTCCCTGCCAGTACGCGACGATCTTCGCCGTGGTGTCGAGGTTCTGGCTCGGCACGGTCTTCGGCACGGAGCCGTCGGAGGCGAGGTACACATAGGCGGCCGTGCGCGTGCGGAACTTCGCCATGGCCTTGTCGTACGACGCCTTGTCCTCCAGGAAGACGGAGATGCCGACGGCGGCCTCCATCATCGACAGCTCCCAATTGCCGTTGGAGTTGGAGCCGTTGATGATCTCGGGGAGGTAGACGTCGCGGAGCATGGTCGCGAAGCGCCCGGAGCCCGCCCAGCCTCCCGTGTACGTGTACTTGATGATCTCGGCGGCCTTGGGCCAGGAGGAGCCGGCCCAGCCGGTCTGCAGGGGCGCGTTGCTGTTGGTGTGGTCCGTGAGCGTCGCGGACCAGGCGTCCATCAGCTGGATGGCCTTCTTGGCGTACCGGTCGTCGCGGGTGATGTACCAGGCGAGGGCGTCGGTGTAGGCGGCGATCGCGTCCTCGCGCTCGTCGGTGCAGCCGTAGTTGGGGTTCGAGTAGGAGCCGCATTCGACGACCGCGCGGGGCTTGGGCGTGCGGTTCAGATCGGCGTACTTGCTCGCCAGCATCTGGTCGAAGGCGCCCTTCCAGGGCTGGGCACCGGCGTTGACCTTGGTGCGGGCGAAGTCCAACTGGCCCTGGGAGACGGTGACTCCGGGGTGGGCGAAGGCGGCGGGGGCGGCCGGGGCGGCGGTGGGCCAGGCCAGAGCGCCGGCGACGAGGGCGGCCACGGTCGTGAGGAGAGCGGTTCTGCGCATACGTGGGGGGCCTTCCGTTCTCGTAT
>JABFXD010000028.1 GCA_013361925.1 Streptomyces sp.
GACCCCGAACCCGATCGGTGACCGTCCGAACGCGCCCGGTATCCGGACCTGAACACCTGTCCTACGAACAGCCAAATGCCCGGCGCATAGGCCAATTGGGGGCCCTGGGGGCGGTTATCGACCTTGGGGCAGGGGCACACGTCGGGGTATGGGCTGGACGCACGACTACAGTGACGCAGCACGCAACCGCCGCTCGGGCCACGGTCTGAGCCCCCACCAGCGAGGAGGAGCCCCGCAGGAGCAGGGCACGGACCTCCGGGTGGGCATCCCGCGCATTCTGCGCCGCCGGGCCCGCTGGGTCACGGTCCGGCTGCGTCACACCCGAGGCTGAAGCGCCCCGGCTGACGCGGCCTCACACCCTTACGCGGCCTCCAGCGATACCCCTCACGCGGTCTACAGCGCGCAGCTGTCGCTGTCCACCTGCTCGTTCGCCGTGCGCCCCTTGGTGATGTCCTCCCGGATCTCGTCCGCGGTGAGCGCGTAGCCGGTGTCGGCGTTGTCGAGGGACTTCGCGAAGACCACGCCGTACACCTCCCCTTCGGGGGTGAGCAGCGGGCCGCCGGAGTTGCCCTGACGGACGGTCGCGTAGAGGGAGTACACATCGCGGTGCACGGTGCCGCGGTGGTAGATGTCCGGACCGTTGGCCGGGATCCGGCCGCGCACGCGCGCGGCACGGACGTCGTACGCGCCGTTCTCCGGGAACCCGGCGATGATCGCGTCGTCACCGCTCTCGGCGTCCGTCGCGGTGAACTTCAGCGCGGGCGCCTTCAGTTCGGGTACGTCGAGGACGGCGATGTCGCGCTCCCAGTCGTACAGGACGACCGTGGCGTCGTACTTCTGGCCCTCGCCGCCGATCTGGACGGTGGGTTCGTCGACGCCGCCCACGACATGCGCGTTGGTCATGACGCGGCGCTCGCCGAAGACGAAGCCGGTGCCCTCCAGGACCTTGCCACAACTCTGGGCGGTGCCCATGACCTTGACGATGGACTGCTTGGCCCTGGCGGCGACCGGGCTGTTCACCAGCTCGGGGTCCGGCGGCTGGACCTCCTTGATCGGCTCGTCGGAGAACGGGCTGAAGACCTGCGGGAAGCCGTTCTGCGCGAGGACCGAGGTGAAGTCCTTGAACCAGGTGTCGGCCGCGTCGGGCAGCGCCTCCGAGACGCCGAGGAGCACCTTGGAGCCACGGACCTCCTTGCCCAGGGTCGGCAGGGTGGTCTGGGCGAGGGCGGAGCCGATCAGCCAGGCCACGAGGAGCATCGCGACCACGTTGACGAGGGCGCCGCCGGTGGCGTCCAGGGCGCGGGCCGGGGACCAGGTGATGTAACGGCGCAGCTTGTTGCCGAGGTGGGTGGTCAGGGCCTGGCCGACGGAGGCGCAGACGATGACGACGACCACGGCGACGACGGCCGCGGTCGTGCTGACCTCGGAGTTGTCCGTGAGGGCGTCCCAGATGACGGGGAGCAGGTATACGGCGACGAGACCGCCGCCCATGAAGCCGATCACCGACAGGATGCCGACGACGAAGCCCTGGCGATAGCCGACGATCGCGAACCACACGGCGGCGACCAGCAACAGGATGTCCAGCACGTTCACCGGTTCAGGCCTCGCCTCATCACATGACACAGCACGGCAGACACCCTGTCATGACCGCCAGTCGAGCGGGACCTGCTTGTCCCGGTCCCAGGGGCGCTCCCAGCCGGAGTAGTGCAGCAGCCGGTCGATGATTCCGGCCGTGAACCCCCACACCAGGGCCGATTCGACCAGGAATGCCGGACCTCGGTGGCCGCTGGGGTGGACGGTGGTGGCCCGGTTGTCCGGGTCCGTGAGATCCGCCACGGGGACGGTGAAGACGCGGGCCGTCTCGTTGGGGTCGACCACTCCCACCGGGGTGGGCTCGCGCCACCAGCCCAGCACGGAGGTGACCACGAAGCCGCTGACCGGGATGTAGAGCTTGGGCAGCACACCGAAGAGCTGGACACCGCTCGGGTCGAGCCCGGTCTCCTCCTCGGCCTCGCGGAGAGCGGCCCGCAGCGGCCCCTCGGCCAGCGGGTCGCCGTCCTCGGGATCGAGGGCACCGCCGGGGAAGGACGGCTGTCCGGCATGGGAGCGGAGCGAGCTGGCCCGCTCCATGAGCAGCAGCTCGGGCCCGCGCTCGCCCTCCCCGAAGAGGATCAGTACGGCGGACTGCCGCCCCGCGCCGTTCGCCGGCGGCAGGAAGCGGCTCAACTGGAGCGGCTCGACCGTCTCGACGGCATGCACGACCGGGTCCAGCCAACCGGGGAGGCCGTCCTTGCTCAGCGTCACGCCCGGCGCCTCGTCCGGGCCGCTCGTATGCCTGCCCTGCGTATTGCTCGTATGCCTCATCGCCACCCCCGTCGTCCTGCCCCGTCCAACGCCCGGCAAGCCGTTGATCGTTCCAGCCGG
>JABFXD010000043.1 GCA_013361925.1 Streptomyces sp.
TCGATGTGAGCGCGGTCTTCGACGAGGAGATCGACGACGAGCTGGACGAGCTCGATACGGATCTGGACGAGGACGAGGATCTGGAGCCCTTGGACGCGGAGCGCTAGCGCTGGGCTTGGGCGGCGGCGGTCATGGAGGTTCTCTCCGTGACCGCCGCCGCGCACCTTGAGTGGGTCAGCTCGACGCCAGTTGTGGGGTGAGCAGCACCTGTAGACGGGTGGTGCGAGGCTTCGCCTCGATTTCTGTCACTGCCCTTGGCAGCGCCTGTTCCGCGCCGTGTACCACCGACAGGTGGCGGGCGGCTCTGCCGAAGGCCGTGTAGACCCAGGGCCGGGTGAGGGACTGGGCCGCGTCGCCCGGGAGGACCACGACCACCGCCGGCCAGCGGCCCGCCGCTGCCTGGTGTGCCGTGAGGGCCCAGCCGTGCCGCAGGGACTGTTCCACTCGATCCTTGGGTACGACGATGTCCTCGCCCGCGCAGGTCAGATGCAGGCCCTCGGCGTCGGCCTTCACCACCTGGCCCGGCACCGTGCGGCCCGGGGCGGGGGAGTAGGCGACGCGGTCGCCGGGGTCGAAGCCGCCGAAGCGGCCCGGGCCCGGGTTGAGGCGTTCCTTGAGCGCCGCGTTGAGGGCGCGGGTGCCCGCCGCTCCGCCGTGGCCCGGCGTGATGACCTGGGTCTCTTCCGGGGGGACGCCGATCGCCCGGGGCACGGAGTCGGCGACCAGCTGCACGGTCCGGTGCACGGCCTCGCCCGCGTCCCGCACCGGCACGATCACGATCTCCTTGCCGGGGGCCTCGACCTGGTTCAGCTCGCCGATGCCGATGCCGGAGACCAGCTCAC
This sequence comes from Streptomyces sp., assembly GCA_013361925.1. Classification (GTDB taxonomy): domain Bacteria; phylum Actinomycetota; class Actinomycetes; order Streptomycetales; family Streptomycetaceae; genus Streptomyces. The sequence continues at coordinate 843 of JABFXD010000043.1, forward strand.
CGAGCGGCCCGGGATCGGGGAGCCGGGAGGCTACCTGGGGGCAGACCCGCGCGGCCAGCAGATCGGCGAAGACCCGGCCAGGACCCGCCGACCACAACACCGTCGGATCCCCGGCCAGCAGCAGCCGCGCCCCGTCCGGCAACGACTCCGTGAGCAGCGCCGCCGTCTCCACGTCCAGCTGGGGTGCGTCCAGGACGACGAGGAGGTCCAGGTCCAGGGCGCCGTCGGTGTCCCGGCCGGGGCCCTCGGTGCCGGAGAGCAGGCCGCCGACCGTGACGACGCTGGTCCTCTCGGCCTCGGACACCAGGGCCGCGAAACGGTCACGCCCCAGGGAGCCGTGGGCCGCCGCCCAGGCGCGCAGGCCGAGCCGCTCCGCCGCCCGCAGCAGGGCCGCCGGTTCCGCCAGGGACGCCTCGCCGCCGGTGTGCAGGACCAGGCCGTGGCCCCCGACCGCGCGGATCAGCTCACCGGCCGAACCGGGCGCGGAGGCGGCGGCGCGCTCCCAGTCCTCGGCCGAACCGTCCTGCTTCGGCGCCGAGTTGATCAGCCGGCCCAGGCCGTCGGCGAGGCTCTCCTCCGCCAGCGCGTACCGCTCCAGACCGACCAGGATCCGCACCGGACGCTCCTCGTCCTCCCCTTCGGGCTCCGGGGCCCGGGGGTCGAGGGCGTCCTGGAAGACCAGGGCCTCGCCCTCCGCGAGGGTGTTCTGTACGGCGGCGTCGGCGTCCGGCACGCCCTGCTTGCCCAGCGCGGCGACGAGCGTGGGCAGTTCGAGCGCCGTGTGCCCGGCCAGCGCGGCCTGCTCCAGGAGCCAGACGGTCACGGCACGGCCGCGGCGCTCGTCGTCCGGGCCGCACTCGGCACCGAGCAGCGCCCGCGCGAACCCGTCGGCCTGCTCCGGCCGTACGCCGGTGACGCGCAGCAACTGCCAGGGATCGGCGCGCAACTGCTCGGCCGCGCCCTCTCCGAGGCCGGCGGCGACCTGCGGGACGAGTGCTTCAGGGGCGCCGCCCTCGGTCAGTACGCTCCGCACGGATTCGACGGTCTGCTCGGCGGGGGCCGCGGGTGCGTCCGCCGCGACGGGCTGGGGGCGTCGCACGGGTTCCGGGGCGGGCCTGCGGGGGGCCGGGGGTTCGCTGAAGACAGCCGCCACCGGCTTGGCGCCGCTCTCCACCGCCCGCACGGCGGCGAGCAGATCGGCGGCCTTCCCGCTGAGCTTCGCCCCGGCCTCGACGGGCCCCTGCTTCTCGGCCTTGCGCCGCTCGATCCGCTCCCGTTCGAGCTTCTGCGCCGCGAGCTCTGCCTCGGCCTCGGACAGCTGGGGAGCGGCCTCGCCCTCACCGCCGGCAGCGGCCTCGCCCTGCTCGCCGTCGGCCTCGGGTCCGTCCACGGTGCCTTCGTCGGACCCGGGTTCCTCCCGCGTGACCTCGTCGGCCTCGCCCTCGGTGGCCTCGGCCTGTGGGGGCGCGGTCGAGGTGTCCTCCCCGGTCGGTGTCTCCTCCGTGGGCCCCGGCTCCGTGCTCACAGCGTGCTCCAGTCGTGATCGGGATAGCGGTGCACGGGCGCCGACACATCGTCGA
>JABFXD010000494.1 GCA_013361925.1 Streptomyces sp.
GGAGGCCGCCGTGTGGTGGACGCGGGCCGCTGACGCGGGGCACGGGCGGGCGGCGTTGCGGTTGGCCCTGGTCTACGCGCGTCGGGGAGAGCTGGCGGAGGGGCAGCGGTGGGCGGACCGGGCGGTGTCGCTGGGGCCGGCGGAGGTTTCGGAGCGGGCGGCGCGGTTGCGGGACGCGCTGCGGGAGGAGCTGTCGGCGTGACGCTGCGGTGGGGGCGGGGGCGGGCGCTGAGGCCCAGTGCCTATTGATTTGCCTCTGCTCTTGTCCTTGACGTAGTGTTCAGTTCATCGACGCGGGGTGGAGCAGCTCGGTAGCTCGCTGGGCTCATAACCCAGAGGTCGCAGGTTCAAATCCTGTCCCCGCTACTGAAGGCCGAGGGCCGGAATCCGAAAGGGTTCCGGCCCTCGGTGTGTTCCGGTGGGTTCAGGGGGCCTGGCCCACTGCCTCCTCGTAGAAGGAGCGGTCCACCGTCCTGGACTCGGGCAGGGCCGCCCCCTCCGTGACACCCTGCGCCTTGTACGCCGCCTGGAGGCGGTCCGTCGTGCCCTTGCGGATCTCCCAGTCCATGCGCAGGGGCGGGGTGGCGGCCAGGATCGCCTTGTCGGTCTTCAGGAGCTTCGCCAGATAGGTGACGAAGGTCTCGTCGTGTTTGTAGTCCGTGGCGAAGTACGAATTCACCGTGCGGATGTACGCCCGCAGCAACGCCACGCCCGCGTCCACGTCGTCCTGGAGCAGGCTGCGGCCGTACAGCATGCCGCCCAGGGGCTCACCCGCGGGCTGGCCGCCCAGGAAGGCGTAGCCCGGCTCGCCGTCGACCTTGCGCCACACCGGGTCGAGGAGCCAGGCGGAGTCGACGCCGCCGTTCTGGAGGGCCGTGAGGACGTCGGCGGAGCCGAGCTGCTGGTAGGTGATCTTGTCGAGGGCGCCGCCGTGCCGCTCCAGGGCCCTCTCCATGGGGTACGCGATGACGGAGCCCTTGCCGATCATCGTGCCGAGCTTGCGGCCGGCCATGGACACGGCGTTCGCCGTCTCGCCGTCCTTCAGCCGCACCCACAGGCCGCTCTTCGACTCCGGGTCGGGTGAGAAGTTCCCGGCGACCCACCGGATGTCGAAGCCGCCCCGGATGCCGTTCATCACAGCCGCCTCGGGCGCCGCCCACACCGCGTCGACGTCACCCTTGGCGAGGAGGGGGAGCGCGTCGGGCGTGGGGAGGACCTTCAGGGTGACGTCCAGCCCCTCCTTCTTGAACTCGCCCTTGTCGAGGGCCACTTGCAGCGGCGCCACGTACTCGGCGCTCAGCGTGCCCGTCGCGATCGTCAGCTCGCGCCGCTCGGTGAGGGGCCGCGCGGGCGGGGCGCCCTGCTGGCAGCGGGCCGGTTCCCGGGTCGGGGAGAGGTCGGCGGGGTCCGTCAGGGCCGTGTCGCCGCAGCCCTCCACCGGGCTGATCGTGCGGTGGCCCGCCCTGGTCCCGGGCCGTGTGTCCGAGTCGTACGGCGATCCGCCACAGGCCGATGCCGTCAGGAGTACGGCCGTCGCGGCGGCCAGCGCGCAGACGTGCTTCCTCATGACTGCCCCCGGCCCCGGTCCCGCGGTGCCCACGGCGTGAGCAACCGGCCCACCACCCGCACCAGTTCGGAGAAGACGACGCCGAGCACGGCCACGCACACGATGCCGACGAACATCACGTCGTTCTGGAACAGGGCCCGTGAGTCGAAGATCAGATGGCCGAGGCCGTTCGTCGCGGCGATCTGCTCCGAGGCGACGATCACCAGGACCGCCACGCCCGCCGCGATCCGCGCGCCGACCAGGACGGCGGGGAGGGAGGCGGGGAGCAGGACATGGCGGAACATCTGCCAGGGAGAGGCGCCGAAGACCTGGCCGGCGTCGCGGTGGCCGGAGGGGATCGCCATGACCGCGGACATCGTCGAGATCCAGACGAAGAAGAAGACGGTCGTCGCCACCAGGGCCACCTGGGGGCCCTCGCCCAGGCCGAACATGTTCAGGAAGATCGGGAGCAGGGCGAGTTTCGGGACCACGTACAGGGCGTCCAGGAGCGGTTCCAGGGCTGCTCGGAGCAGGGAGAGGGAACCCATCAGGAGGCCCAGCAGACAGCCCGCCGCCGTGCCCAGCGCGTAGCCGGCGAGGACGCGTTTCACAGTGGCCCACACGTCCGGCCACAGGTCGCCCGCCGCCGCCCGGTCCCAGCCGTCCGTGAAGATCGTGGACGGTGCCGGGTAGACGCGGGCGTCGATCCAGGACTGGGTGGCGGCCAGTTGCCACAGGAGGATCAGGAACAGGGGGACGGCGACCGCGAGGGAGAGTTCAACGGCCCTTCGGCGGCGGTGGGTTCGTGCTGGGTGGAGTTCCCGTGGGCCCGGGGCGCGGACCAGCACCGACTCCCGGTCGGGGGCGAGCGTCGTCATGCCGGTACCGCCTCCTTGCGCAGCAGGTCCCACAACTCGCTCTTCAGGGACGTGAATTCGGGCGTGTCGCGGATGTCGCCGGTGCGGGGGCGGGGGAACGGCGGGCGGTGCTCGGCGATGACACGGCCCGGGCGGGCGGACATCACCAGCACCCGGTCGCCGAGGACGATCGCCTCTTCCAGGCTGTGCGTGATGAAGAGGGTGGTCGTGCGCAGCGCTTGGGTCAGCTCCAGCAGCTCGTCCTGGAGGATCACGCGGAGTTGGGCGTCCAGCGCGGCGAACGGCTCGTCCATCAGGAGGAGTTCGGGCTCCACCGCGAGCGCCCTGGCGATCGCCACGCGCTGGCGCATGCCGCCCGACAGCGCGGCCGGGTAGGCGTCGGCGAAGTCGGCCAGGCCCAGCCGGGCCAGCCAGGAGTCGACGCGGGCGTTCGCCTCGCCGCGCGGGACACGCTGGATGTCGAGGCCGAAGCGGACGTTGGCGCGGACCGTCTTCCAGTCGTAGATGCCGTAGTCCTGGAAGATCATGGCGGCAGGGTGGCGGCTGGTGGTGCGGATCTCCAGGCGGCCCGTGCTCGGGCGCAGCAGGCCTGCCGTGATGCGCAGCAGGGTGGACTTGCCGCAGCCCGACGGGCCGACGACACAGACGAACTCGCCGGCGGTCATGGACAGGTCCAGCGGGCCGAGGGCGGCCACCGCGCCCGGGCCCCGGCCGAAGGTTCGGGTCAGGTCATGTGCGTGGAGTTTCGGATACGGCTCTCCCACGGGGTCTCCTCGCGGAGTGCGGAACGGACTGGTGGGTGCCGTAGACCATATGACGGTCCGTCAGATCCGGGAAGTCCGTGGGCAGCACAAAGCCCCGGTGCCGCGGAGGGCGCCGGGGCCTTGCATGTGCTCGCTTACGCCGTCGCGCAGTTCGGGCAGATGCCGCGGTACGTCACCTCGACGTCCGAGACCTTGAAGCCGAAGCGCTCGGAGTCGGGGAGGTCCGCCAGCGGGTTGCCGCCGGGGTGGACGTCCTTGATCGCGCCGCACTGGGCGCAGACCAGGTGGTGGTGCGGACGGTGCGCGTTGGGGTCGTACCGCTTGGCGCGCTTGTCGGTGGCGACCTCGAGGACCTCGCCGAGCGAGACCAGCTCGCCCAGCGTGTTGTAGACGGTGGCGCGGGAGATCTCGGGCAGCTTGGCGACGGCCCGTGAGTGGACCTCGTCGGCCGTCAGGTGGACGTGATCGCCGTCGAGGACCTCGGCCACGACGCGCCGCTGCGCGGTCATCCGCCATCCACGTCCGCGAAGCCGTTCCAGAAGGTCACTCATAGGCGCCAGCCTAACAGAAGGGGACCAGGTCGCGAATGAGTTTGACTTTGGACTATGTCTAAGTTGGCGGGTTTGATGGCCTCGATGGGTTCGGTGGCTTTCAGTGGATTTCAGTGGGAGAGGGTCATCTGCTGTCGCGCGGGCGCCCAGCAGCGGATGATGTCGCGCACCGAGACGATGCCGATGGGCTCGCCCCGGTCCAGGACGATGAGGTGGCGGAAGCCGCCGTGGGCCATCGCCCGCGCAGCCTCCTCCAGAGTCCAGGACGGCGCCGCGAAGACGACGTCGGTGGTGGTGTGGGCGTGGCTGGGCTCGCTGTCCGGGTTCTGGCCCAGGCCCACGGCGTTGAGGACGTCACGTTCGGTGAGGATGCCGATGCCGGTGCCGTCGGGGTCGAGGACCACGGCCGCGCCGACGTGACGGGCGGACATCAGGGCGGCTGCCTGGCGGAGGGTGTGGGTCGGGCCGATGGTGAGGACGACGGTGCTCATGGCGTCGCGAACGAGCATGGGTGCGGAGTCACCTCCTGAGGAATCGCTGACTTAGTTCAGCGATTCACAAGTTCACAAATGAGGGTCTCCCCAGAGTCGCAGGTAAAGCGAGGGTCAACAAGGGGGCGCGTGCGGCCAATTGAGGGCGCACGCGCTCATCTGCGCTTTTCGGCGAAGAGGTGGGGAACGATCAGTACCGCTCGTTCAGATACCCCAGCAGCTCGTCGTGGAGGAGCCCGTTCGAGGCGGCCGCGTTGCCGCTGTGCGGGCCGGGGCGGCCGTCGAGGCCGGTGAAGCTGCCGCCGGCCTCGGTGACGATGATCGCGTTGGCGGCCATGTCCCAGAGCGACAGCTCCGGTTCGGCGCAGATGTCGACGGCGCCCTCGGCGACCAGCATGTAGGGCCAGAAGTCGCCGTACGCGCGCGTGCGCCACACCTCGCGGGTCAGGTCGAGGAAGCCGCCCAGGCGGCCCTGGTCCTCCCAGCCGGAGAGGGAGGAGTAGGAGAAGGAGGCGTCGGAGAGCTTGGAGACCTGGGAGACGCGCAGTCGGGAGGCCGAGGAGAGGCTGCGGCCGGTGAAGGCGCCGTGGCCCTTCGCGGCCCACCAGCGGCGGCCCAGGGCGGGGGCGGAGACCACGCCGACGACGGGCTGGTAGCCGCCTTCGCCCGCCTCCATCAGGGAGATGAGGGTGGCCCAGACGGGGACGCCGCGGACGTAGTTCTTGGTGCCGTCGATCGGGTCGACGACCCAGCGGCGGGGGCCGGTGCCCTGGAGGCCGTACTCCTCGCCCAGGACCGCGTCGCGCGGGCGGGCGCGCTGGAGCTGGGTGCGGATCAGGTCCTCCGCGGCCTTGTCCGCCTCGCTCACCGGCGTCATGTCCGGCTTCGTCTCGACCTTGAGGTCGAGGGCCTTGAAGCGGTCCATGGTGGCCGCGTCGGCCGCGTCGGCGAGGACGTGGGCGAAGCGGAGGTCGTCGAGGTAGTCCGGCATGCGACGAACGGTATCTGCCGGGTGAGGTACGGGGCTACAGGGGCCGGAGTGTGGACAGTGTGCGCGGAGTGGACGGAACCGGCGGACCGGGGTGGGCGTACGGCGGATCAGGGGCGCCCCCTCGTGCCCTCGCGAACCCTTGACAGTGCCGACACGCGCGTCAAATCTGGGCGCAGAGCCGCTCGCCCCTAGGAGGCGATGATGCCTGCAGCGAGGGAGTCCCTGCTGGACGCCGCGTACACGGCGCTCGCGCGCCGGCCGTGGTCCGCGGTGCGCATGGTGGACGTCGCCGCGGCGGCCGGGGTGTCCCGGCAGACGCTGTACAACGAGTTCGGGAGCAAGGAAGGGCTGGCCCGCGCGCTCGTCAGAAGGGAGGCCGACGGGTATCTCGCCGGCGTCGAACGCGCGCTCGCCACCCACGCCGACGCCCGTGACCGGCTCACCGCCACCGCCGAGTGGACGGCCGGCACGGCCCGCGAGAACGCGCTCGTACGGGCCATGCTCACCGGCTGCTGGAGCGAGCGCCTGCCCGCGCCGACGCTCTCCGCGGTCCCGTCCTCCTCCGCGGTGCCGGCCCAACGCCGGGCCGACGGTCCGCTGCCCTCGCCCGGTGACTTCGTGGCGCTGGTGCGCGACCGTGCCGTGGCGGCATTGGGCGGACCCGGCGCGGCCAAGCAGGACACGGCCGAGCTGGCCCGTTCCTGCGAACTCGTCGTACGGCTCGCCCTCTCCTGTGTGTCGGCCCCGCCGGGGGAGGGCGGCGTCACCGACCTCGTGCGTGCCGCGCTGTATCGGCAGCCGGTCTAGCGAGCGGCGTTCAGTGCGCCGAGCCCGACAGCTGGAGGCCGATCACCCCGACGATGACGAAGCTGATCGAGACGAGCTTCAGGGTCGAGACCAGGTCGCCGAGGAAGATCATCCCGTAGATCGCCGTCCCGGCCGCGCCGATGCCCGTCCACACCGCGTACGCCGGGCCCACGTCGAGCTTTCTCAGCGACAGGGTCAGCAGACCGAAGCTGCCCAGGGCGAAGATGCAGAAGGCGACCGTGGGCCAGAGCCGGGTGAAGCCGTGGGAGAGCTTGAGACACACGGCGAATCCGGTTTCCAGCAACCCGGCCACCACCACCAGCAGCCACGCCATGTGCTGTCCTCCCGTAGGTCCGGCTCGGTGCGATTATGCACTTACCGGACTCGCGGGCCCACAAACAACGCGGAGGTCAGTCGCCTTCCTTCCGCTCCCGGGTGGCCAGCAGCCGACGCAGCGAGTAGAGGCGGGCGGGATCCGCGTGGCCGTCCGCCACCCACTGGTCGAGCGCGCAGTCCGGCTCGTCATGACTGCACGCGCGCGGACAGCCCTCGGTTCCCGGTTCCAGGTCCGGGAACGCGTGGATCACCCGGGACGGGTCCACGTGGTGCAGGCCGAACGACCGGACGCCCGGAGTGTCGATCACCCAGCCGTCGTCGCCGTCCAGGGGAAGCGCCAGCGCCGAGGTCGTGGTGTGCCGGCCGCGGCCCGTCACCGCGTTCACATGGCCGGTCTGGCGCCGCCGCTCCACCGGGACCAGGGCGTTGACCAAGGTCGTCTTGCCGACGCCCGAGTGGCCGACGAACGCCGTGATCTTGCCGTCGAGCTGCTCGCGCACCCGGCCCGCCGCGTCGCCGTTCTCCAGCTCCTCGCGGCTGGTGACGACGTAGGGGATGTCGAGGTCGCCGTACAGCTCAAGCAGCTTGTCCGCCGGGGCGAGGTCCGACTTCGTCAGGACCAGGAGCGGTTCCAGGCCGCCGTCGTACGCCGCGACCAGGCAGCGGTCGATCAGCCGGGGGCGGGGCTCGGGGTCGGCGAGGGCGGTGACGATGGCGAGCTGGTCGGCGTTGGCGACGACCACCCGCTCGTAGGGGTCGTCGTCGTCCGCCGTGCGGCGCAGCACCGAGGTGCGCGGCTCGATGCGGACGATCCGGGCCAGGGTGTCCTTCTGGCCGGAGAGATCGCCGACGATGGCCACCCGGTCACCGACGATCGCCGCCTTGCGGCCCAGTTCGCGGGCCTTCATGGCCATCACGACCCGGTCCTCGACCAGACAGGTCAGTCGGCCCCGGTCCACGGTGAGGACCATGCCCTCGACCGCTTCCTCGTGCTTCGGGCGGATGTTCGTACGCGGCCGGTTGCCCTTGCGGTTGGGGCGGGAGCGGATGTCGTCCTCGTCGGTGTGCTTGCCGTAGCGACGCATGGCGGTGTGTCCCTACGCCCCGTCGCTCCCGAGCATCCCGGTCCACAGGTCGGGGAAGTCCGGCAGTGTCTTCGCGGTCGTCGCCACGTTCTCGATCTGCACGCCCTCGACCGCGAGGCCGATGATCGCGCCGGCCGTCGCCATGCGGTGGTCCTCGTAGGTGTGGAAGATCCCGCCGTGCAACCGGCGCGGGCGGATGTGCAGACCGTCGGCGGTCTCGGTCACGTCACCGCCGAGTTCGTTGATCTCCTTGGTGAGCGCGGCCAGCCGGTCCGTCTCGTGCAGCCGCAGGTGAGCCACCCCGCGCAGCGTCGAGGGGGAGTCGGCGAGGGCGGCGACCGCCGCGATGCCGGGGGTCAGTTCACCGACCTCGCTCAGGTCCACGTCGATGCCGTGGATCGCACCCGAACCGGTGAACACCAGCCCGTACTCGGTGAGTTCGCAGGAACCACCCATCTCGGTGAAGATCTCCCGCAGCTTGTCACCGGGCTGCGTGGTGCGGGCCGGCCAGTCCGGGACGACGACCTTGCCGCCGGTCACCAGCGCCGCGGCCAGGAACGGCTGGGCGTTGGAGAGGTCGGGCTCGATGGTGAGGTCCCGGCCGAGCAGCGCGCCCGGCGTCACCCGCCACACGTTCGGCTCGCCGCCCGACTCCGGGGTGTCCACCTGGGCACCGACCGCGCGCAGCATGTCCACGGTCATCCGGATGTGGGGCATGGAGGGCAGCGTGGCGCCCACGTGGCGGACCTCCACGCCCTGGTTGAAGCGGGGGCCGGAGAGCAGGAGGGCACTCACGAACTGGGACGAGCTCGACGCGTCGATCTCCACCGGGCCGCCGTCCAGCGCGCCGCCGCCGTGGACCGTCAGCGGCAGTGCGCCACGGCCGTCGTCGTCGATACGGGCGCCGAGGACACGGAGGGCGTCGATCACGCCGTTCAGGGGGCGCTCGTACGACCTCGGGTCACCGTCGAAACGGATGGGGCCGTCGGCGAGGGCGGCGACGGGCGGGAGGAAGCGCATGACGGTGCCGGCGTTGCCGACGTTGACGGTGGCCGGGCCACGGAGGCCGGCCGGCAGCACGCGCCAGGTCTCGCCGGTGCCGTCGGGGCCCACGCCCTCCTCGATGCCCACGCCCATCTCGCGGAGCGCGGCGGCCATGAGGAGGGTGTCGCGGGAGCGGAGGGGGCGGCGCAGCCAGCCCGGTTCGCTGGCGAGGGCCGCGAGGACCAGGGCGCGGTTGGTGACGGACTTCGACCCCGGGACGTAGACCGTTGCGTCGACGGCTCCGCTTGCGTGGGGGGCGGGCCAGAGGGCGGTTTCTGAGGGGTTCAAAGCCATGGGTCCACTCTAGTAGTGGGTTGCGTGTCGGGTGCGGCGCCGTTGTGGCTGGTCGCGCGCCGCGGCAGAGCCGCAAATGTCACGACCCGCGCCCCTGTGACGCGGCCCTTCGGGCCTGCGTCACACCTCCAGCAGCCAGCGTCCGCCGCCTATCAGTGAGCACAGGCTCACCGCGTGGAACAGGAACAACCACAGGCCCGCCGGTACATGCGTCAGCCTCGACAGCTGGTCCGCGTCCGAGTCGCCCGCGCCTCCGCGCGCCCGCTTCGCCTGCAACTCGAATGCCGGTCGAACTCCACCGAGCAACAAGAACCACACGACCGCGTAGGCGAAAGCGGCCTGCACCTGAGGGCCCGCGAGCCACGACACCACCACGAACGTGCCGCCCGTGAGCACCACCGTCAGGGCGCCGTACGCGTTGCGGATCATCACCAGCATCGCCACCAGGAGCGCCGTGGCCAGCCACAGGAGCAGGGTGATGCGGCCGGCCGCGAGGAGGGCCGCGCCGCCCAGGCCCAGCAGCGGGGGAGCGGTGTAGCCGGCGGACGCGGTGAGGATCATGCCGATGCCGTACGGCTTGCCCTTGCTGACGGTCAGGCCGCTGGTGTCGGAGTGCAGCCGGATGCCGGTCAGCGTGCGCCCGGTGAGCAGCGCGACCAGTCCATGGCCGCCCTCGTGGGCGATGGTGATGGCGTTGCGCGAGACACGCCACAGGGTGTGCGGGACGACTATGGCGAGCGCCGCGCCCATGGTGGCGAGGACCACCCACAGGTCGGGGTCGGGCTGGGTGCCGATCAGCTCGTCCCAGAGAGAGGACGCGGTACTGGTGTCCATGTTCGGCGGAGGCTCCCTCTCGTCGTACGGAGTCTGGCAGTGTGGCACGTATGTGCGGACGGTATGCAGCTAGTCGTAGGCCCGAGGATCTCGCAGGAATCTTTGAGATCGAGAAGTGGGAGCCCGAGGAGACCCTGGCCCCCGACTACAACGTGGCCCCGACCAAGGAGGTCTACGCCGTCCTCGACCGTCCTCTTAAGGACGCCGAAGATCCGCACCCGGTTCGGCAGCTCCGCAAGCTCAAGTGGGGACTGGTGCCGAGCTGGTCGAAGACCCCCGAGGGCGGCGCCCGGATGATCAACGCTCGCGCGGAGACCGTCCATGAGAAGCCCTCCTACAAGCGGGCCTTCTCCTCGCGCCGCTGCATCATCCCCGCCGACGGCTACTACGAGTGGGTCACCGCCGCGGCCGAGCGGGAGTTGGAGGTCGAGGGCAAGAAGAAGCGACCACGCAAGCAGCCGTACTTCGTGCTGCCCGCCGACGGGTCGGTGTTCGCGATGGCCGGGCTGTACGAGTTCTGGCGGGACCGGACCCTGCCCGACGACCATCCGCAGTCCTGGTGGGTGACCTGCTCGGTGATCACCACCGAGGCCGAGACGAGCCCGCTCGCCGTGGCCCCCGCCGACGGACCGCACGCGCTCGCCGACATCCATCCCCGGATGCCGCTGATGCTGACGCCGGACCGCTGGGACTCCTGGCTGGACCCGTCCCGCACGGACGTCGAGGACCTGCGCTCCCTG
>JABFXD010000616.1 GCA_013361925.1 Streptomyces sp.
GAGGCCTGGCCGTCGAAGCGGTAGATCGAGCCCCACACGTACGGCTTGTTCAGCAGCACGCAGGCGTCGTTGACCAGGTAGCGGGTCGCGAAGTTGTCCGTGCCGTCGACGATCAGGTCGTACTGGCTGAAGATGTCCATCACGTTGTCGGCCTCGAGCCGCTCCTCGTGAAGGACCACGTTCACGTACGGGTTGATGCCCTTGACGGAGTCACGGGCGGACTCGGCCTTGGAGCGGCCGATGTCGGACTGGCTGTGGATGATCTGGCGCTGCAGGTTCGACTCGTCGACCTCGTCGAACTCCACGATGCCGAGGGTGCCCACGCCCGCGGCGGCCAGGTACATCAGCGCCGGCGAGCCCAGGCCGCCGGCGCCCACACAGAGCACCTTGGCGTTCTTCAGCCGCTTCTGCCCGTCCATCCCGACGTCGGGGATGATCAGGTGGCGGGAGTACCTGCGGACCTCGTCTACGGTGAGCTCGGCAGCGGGCTCGACCAGGGGTGGCAGCGACACGGGGACTCCGTTGGTCGGTCAATCATTACGGTTGTTCTCCCCGTAACACTGCCATGGCCTTTTTCATTCCGAGACACCCGTCCCGATCCGCGAGACGATGTCGTCCCAGTAGCCGGGCATCGTCTCCCAGGGGTCGCTCCGGCCGTCGCGGTCCGTGCGGTCGGTGAAGTAGAGGGTGGCCGCTCCCTGCCAGCGGGCGATGCGCAGAGCCTCGTCGAGATGCGGCGCCGGCACGCCGTGGACGAAGTGGCAGAAGCGGTCGGGCGGATAGTCGGCGGTCCACTCGGCCACCTGCGACCAGCGGTAGTCGCTCCACGGGCCGGAGAAGGTGACCAACTGGTCCGCGCTCTCGGCATAGCCGGGATAGGGATGGGTGCCGTGACCGAGGACGACATGGGCGTCCTTGTCGGCTATCGCGCGCAGCGTGGTGACCGTGCGCCGGATCTCGGGGAGCGCGGTGCGTTCGGTCGGGCAGCGGTCGAGGAGGAAGCCGTCGACCTTGTACCAGTCGATGTAACGGTGCGCGTCGGAGACCATCTCCCCGAACGACCGCGCCCCGTACGTGGCGTCGACATGTCCGAGGACACGGATGCCCGCGTTGCGCAGTCGCCCCGCCGCCGCCAGACAGTGCGGGTCGGGGCGGCTGCCCGGGCCGTCGGCGACATTGAGGACGACCCAGTGCAGGGGCGCGGAGCGGGGGCGGGTGAGTTCGGCCCACTCGGCGGGGGCGACAAGGGGGTGGGCGAAGCCCGGGATGCCTAGACCGGTGTGCAGACCGGTGCCCTGTTTCGTTCGGTTGGTACTGGTCAGATGCGGCATGCCGCCTCCATCCAGATGTCCGCCAGGGACTCTTCGAGGTTGATACGGGGACGCCAGCCGAGGCGGTCGCGCGCGGTGCGTACGTCGGCCTGCTGCCAGCTGCCGCAGCCGTCCGGGTACGGGTAGGCGACCGGTGCCGCGTGGTCGGGGTCGGGACGGGGGTGGCCGATGGTGGGGCGCAGCGGCGGGCCGGGCGGACCGTCGAGCTCGTGGAGGGCGCCGCCGTAGCCGGCCACGCGCGCGAGGATCGCGGCGGCGTCCCGGAGCCGGACGGCGCGGCCGGAGCCGATGTTGATGACGCCCTGCGCGGCGGACAGGCTCGCCGCGTGCACGGCGCGGGCGACGTCCCGTACGTCGATGAAGTCCCGCTGGGCACCGAGCCCGCCGAGCTTCAGCTCGCCGTCGCCGGACTGCATGGCGCGGCGCATCGCCTCGGCGAGCCTGCCGAGCGGGGAGCCGGCGGGGGTGCCCGGGCCCGCGGGTGAGAAGACCCGCAGGACCACGGCGTCCAGACCGGAGCCGAGGACGAGTTCGGTGGCGGCGAGTTTGCTGACGCCGTAGGGGCCGCCGGGGCGCGGGACGGCGTCCTCCGCGGTGGAGCTGCCGGGCTGACTGGGGCCGTACTCGGCGCCGCAGCCGATCTGGACGAGCCGTGCGCCGCAGCCGCTGCGGCGCAGCGCCTCGCAGACGGTGGCCACGGCGACCGTGTTGTGGCGGGTGAGTTCGCGGGCGCCGCCCCTTGTCGCGCCGGCGCAGTTGACCACGACGCCGGGGTGGACCGCGTCGAGGAAGCGGGTGAGCGCGCCGGGGCTGCCGGACGCGAGGTCGAAGCGGACGTCGGCGTCGTCGCCGCGGCCCAGCGCGGTGAGCTGGACGGCCGGGTCGGCGAGGAGGCGGTCGGCCACGAAGCGGCCGAGGTAGCCGTTGGCTCCGATCAGCAGGACCCTCATCGTGCTGCTCCCGGGGCCTCGTGGTCGGGTCGGGAGGTGATCATCTGGTGCTCTCCTTCAGCAGGGTGTGCCTCCGGGCTCCGGCGGTGGGCGGGGATGCCTGCGGCGGCCTGTGCGGGGTGGGTGTGGGGGTGGGGGAT
>JABFXD010001040.1 GCA_013361925.1 Streptomyces sp.
CGGTCGCAGGTGTCGCGGATCGACTTGTTGTTGTGGCTGACCAGGAACACCGTGCCGGCGTGCTTGCGCAGCTCGCGGATGCGCTGCTCGGAGCGCTTCTGGAAGGAGCGGTCGCCGGTCGCGAGGGCCTCGTCGATGAGGAGGACGTCGTGGTCCTTGGCGGCGGCGATGGAGAAGCGGAGCCGGGCGCCCATGCCGGAGGAGTAGGTGCGCATGGGCAGGGTGATGAAGTCGCCCTTCTCGTTGATGCCGGAGAAGTCGACGATCTCCTGGTAGCGCTCCTTGACCTGCTCGCGGGACATGCCCATCGCGAGGCCGCCGAGGTAGACGTTGCGCTCGCCGGTGAGGTCGCCCATCAGGGCCGCGTTGACGCCGAGCAGGGAGGGCTGGCCGTCGGTGTAGATGGCGCCGCTCTCCACGGGGAGCAGGCCGGCGACCGCCTTCAGCAGGGTCGACTTCCCGGAGCCGTTGGTGCCGATGAGGCCGATGGCCTCGCCCTTGTAGGCGACGAACGACACCTTCTTCACGGCGTGCACCTTGCGCACACCGGACGCCTTCTCGGTCTTCTCGCGGCGCAGGATGCGGTTGAGGGCGGCGGTCGCGGAGCCCTTGCCGGCGCCGGTGCCGTTGACGCGGTAGACGATGTCCACGCTGTCCGCGATCACGGTGGGGGCGGGTACCTGGTCGTTGATGTTCGCGTTCTCAGCCACGGCCGTACGTCTCCTCAGCCTTCCAGAAGTAGATGAAGCCGCCGACTCCGGCGAGCAGGGCCCAGCCCGTCGCGATCAGCCACACATGGGCCGGCAGCTGGCTCGCGTGGAAGCTGTCGATCAGCGCGAAGCGCATCAGGTCGATGTAGACGGCGGCCGGGTTGGCCTGGAGGACGGGGACCACCCACGACGGCCAGTCGCTGTGCTTGCTCGCCAGGTGCTCGATGCTCCACATGACGCCCGAGACGTACATCCACGTACGCAGCACGAACGGCATCAGCTGTGCGATGTCCGGGGTCTTGGCGCCGAGCCGGGCCATGACCATCGAGACGCCCGCGTTGAAGACGAACTGCAGGACCAGCGCCGGGATCGCCAGCACCCAGGACGCCGCCACCGGCACACCGAAGCAGAGCAGGATGACGACGAGGGCGCACATGGAGAACAGCAGCTGCTGGAGCTGCTGGAGGCAGAACGAGATCGGCAGCGCGGCCCGCGGGAAGTGCAGGGCGCGCACCAGGCCGAGGTTGCCGGAGATCGCGCGGGTGCCCGCCAGGATCGAGCTCTGGGTGAACGTCCAGATGAACACGCCCGTCACCAGGAACGGGACGTAGTCCGGAACACCCTTCTTGGTGCCGAGCAGCACACCGAAGATGAGGAAGTACACCGCCGCGTTGAGCAGCGGGTTCATCACCTGCCAGATCTGGCCGAGCTTCGCCTGGCTGTACTGGGCGGTGAGCTTGGCGGTCGAGAACGCGGTGATGAAGTGGCGCCGGGCCCACAGCTGGCGGATGTACTCGGACAGCGTCGGACGGGCACCGCTGACCGAGAGGCCGTGGCGGGCGGCGAGGGCCGCGAGGTCGCCGGCGGCGGGCGCGGGGGGCGTCGCCTCCGTCGGGGGCGGTGTGTGGAGGACCTGGCTCACATCCGCTGCTTTCGCTCAAGGGGGGTGGGGTGCGGTGACCGGGCTCGTCGCCGGGAGTTTCCTTACGTGACTCTTCACGTTCTCTTACGTCGGGACGGCACCGTATCGTCGCAACGTGAGCGTAGGCCGACTGGGCGTCGGAACGCAACCGTTTCGTCGTGACGCGTTGCGTGGGGACGATCCCGTATCGTCGTAACGCCCCTATGCTGGTCCGTATGACGACCAACGCCGAGGAGCCTCAGACGCGTCCGCGCCGCCGGGCACCCGCCGGGGCGGCCGTGCTGCGCGAGGACGTGACGGAGGCCATCCGGGCGGCCGTCTTCGAGGAGCTCGCGGCCGTCGGCTACGCGCGGATGTCCATCGAGGGGATCGCGCGCCGCGCGGGCGTCGGCAAGACGGCGGTGTACCGCCGCTGGCGTTCCAAGCTGCACCTGGTGCTCGACGTGGTGTCGGCGCTCGCCGTGCAGGGGCTTCCGGCGCCGGACACGGGCGCGCTGGAGAGTGATCTGCGGCTGCTGTACGAGATGACGTCAAGGGCGCTGCGGCACCCGGTGGCCTCGCAGATCCTGCCGGACCTCCAGGCCGAGGCGGCCCGCAATCCCGAGATCGCCGAGGCCGTGCAGAAGGCGCTGCGGGACGGTCAGGAGGGCGTCGCCAGCAAGATCATCGTGGCGGCGGAGCAGCGCGGTGAGGTCCGGGTGGGCCGCGACGACGAGCTGGCCCTGGACCTGATCTCCGGGCCGCTGTACTGGCGGTCGGTCGTGATCCGCAGCCCGAA
>JABFXD010000051.1 GCA_013361925.1 Streptomyces sp.
TGGCCGGCGGCGGGGCACTGCTCGGCCGGGCACTGACCGGGCGGCGCGGGCGGCTGGTGACGGCACTGGTGTCGAGCGCGGTGATCATGGCTCTCGCGGTGCGGATGATGTGGTGAGCGGGGTCGGGCGAGGGAGTCGTGGGCCGGTGGGGTCCGCCGCTGGTCGTCACGGGGTGAACGCTTGGGCCACCGCGAGGCTGTCCTCGTACACGTGGTGGCGGACGATCAGATCATTCTCGACGGTGAGATGCAGGGCGAACCTGGCGCGATAGGGGCGCCCGGTCGACCTCGCCGTCTGCCGGATCTCGCCGAGGACCACCGCGTCGGCGCCGTCGACGAGGACGCGCTCGATCCGCGTGTCCGCCTGCCCGGGGACGTGGTGTGCGGCCAGTTCCCGGTAGTGGGCCGCGGCGTCCGCGCGGGTGGCGCGATGCCGGATCCACGGGGTGGCGGCGCGGCCGTGCTCGTCCTCGGGCCAGTCGAGCTTCCAGTCGCCTCGTTCGGCGTACAGCTCGGCGATCCGCTCCGGGTCCCCCTGCCCGATGCGTCGCAGCAGTTCCGCGACGACGGAGCGGGTCGTCGTCTCGACGTTGGTGGTCATGGGCACGGTCATGGGTACTCCTCCCCTTTCGACGGTTGCCACTGTGCCCCGCGGGGGCCGATCGAGGCGATTACCTTCGAGGTCATCGCGGAACGGATGAATCCGCGGGGTTCCGGTGTTGTGGACCGTGCAGTGAGCAGTGAGCGGTAGCCGTAGGACCGACGACGATGGGATGGATGTCATGCCTCTCGAGGGCGAGTACGAGCCGAGTCCGACCGAGTGGGTGCGCGAGCAGGTGGAGTTGTACGAGAGCTCGGGCGGCACCGAGGGGACGACCCTGCTGGATACCGGGATGCCCGTGATCCTGCTGACCACCGTGGGTGCCAGGAGCGGGAAGATCCGCAAGACTCCGTTGATGCGGGTCGAGCACGGGGGCCGGTACGCCGTCGTCGCCTCGCAGGGCGGAGCCCCCAAGCACCCGGTCTGGTACCACAACCTCAAGGCCGACCCCCGCGCGGAACTCCAGGACGGACCCGAGAAGCGTGACGTGTCCGCGCGTGAGGTGACCGGCGCGGAGAAGGCCGAGTGGTGGGAGCGGGCCGTGGCGGCCTATCCCCCGTACGCGGAGTACCAGGAGAAGACGGACCGCGAGATCCCGGTCTTCGTGCTGGAGCCGGCCGCGGAGCACTGACCGCGGAGCGCCGCGCGGTCGGCCCCGGAAAGATCTCGCGAGAAATCTTGGGACGGGGCGCATGAAGCCCCGTCCGCCGGGCACCTGTGCGTCAGGCCCCGCCGCGCTCCCCCGTCGCGGCGGGGCTTTCTTGTGCCTCGCCCGCGGGCCGGTCGGTGATGTCGAGGAAGATCTGGTCCGTCTCGGCGAAGGTGTCGGCGACGGAGCGCTTGATGCGTACGGCCACCTCCTCGACCCGCTCGCTGTCCAGGCCCGGCACGAGGTCGACGCGTGCGGCCACCAGGACCGACTCCAGCCCCGTCTTCATGGTGAACAGCGCCTCCACACTGTCGATCTCGGGCTGCTCCTGGAGCAGCGCCCGGATCCGCCCGCCGGTCTCCGCGTCGACGGCCTCCCCGATCAGCTGGTCGCGGGCCTCCCGCCCGAGCCGGTAGGCGACGTAGACGAGCAGCGCCCCGATCGCCAGCGACGCGGACGCCTCCCACACGACCTGCCCCGTGACCATGTGCAGAGCCATGCCGGCCATGGCCAGGGTGACGCCCAGCACCGCCGTGCCGTCCTCGGCGACGACCGTGCGCAGCGCCGGGTCGCGCAGGCCCTCGCCGGTGCCGCCCTGCTGACGCGTCTGGTACAGCGCCCGGACCAGCGACGCGCCCTCGGCGAGGAAGGCGACACCGAGGACGACGAGCCCGGCGACGTATCCGCTCAGCTTCTCCTCGGCTCCGTTGCGCAGTGCCTCGAAGCCCTGGAAGAAGGAGAAGCAGCCGCCCATGACGAAGATCCCCACCGCGGCGAGGAGCGACCAGAAGAACCGCTCCTTGCCGTAGCCGAAGGGGTGACGGGTGTCGGCCGGGCGGCGGCTGCGGCGCAGCGCGGCCAGGAGGAAGACCTCGTTGAGGCTGTCGGCGACCGAGTGGGCGGCCTCCGACAGCAGGGCCGGGGAGTGTGCGATCAGCCCGCCGATCGCCTTGGCGACCGCGATGACCAGATTGGCGACGAGCGCCACGAGGACGGTGACCCGCGTTCTGCGGTCCGCTTTCCGAGCCTCCTTCTGGGCCGAGGACGCCTTCCCCGCATGTTCCGGCGACGCCTGTTGTGGTGGGTTCAGGGCTGCGTTCGATGTTGTGTTCGAAGATGTCCCGCTCACCTTCGCCGACTGCCCCGACTGGCGGGGCTCACACGCCGAAATCGGGGAACGCGGTCACCAGACACCCGCACGGCGGCACACGGCACGGCACGGCACAGGACAGGCAGGGAGGCGGCATGAGTGGCTCGGA
The DNA here is from genome assembly GCA_013361925.1 of Streptomyces sp. GTDB lineage: Bacteria > Actinomycetota > Actinomycetes > Streptomycetales > Streptomycetaceae > Streptomyces. Next base: position 2,509 of record JABFXD010000051.1, read on the forward strand.
CGGAGGCAACAGCGCGTACGGGAACCGGACGTTCCAGCGCTCCAAGGCCCACTTCACGGACCGGGTCACCGCGGACGGCCGGGACGGCTGGCCGGTGGAGCCCGGCCGCTACCGTCTGGTGGTCAGCCGGGCCTGCCCCTGGGCGAGCCGGGCCCTGGTCTCCCGGCGGCTGCTGGGGCTGGAGGACGTTCTGTCGCTCGCGGTGGCCGATCCCCTCCAGGACGACCGCAGTTGGCGCTTCACCCTCGACCCGGACGGCCGTGACCCGGTCCTCGGCATCCGCTACCTCAGCGAGGCCTACGACCGGCGGGAGAGGGACTATCCGGGCGGGGTGAGCGTGCCCGCGCTCGTGGACGTGCCCAGCGGGAAGCTGGTCACCAACGACTACCAGCAGCTCACCCTGGACCTCGCCACCGAGTGGCGTGCCCTGCACCGGGACGGCGCCCCGGACCTGTATCCGCGGGCGCTGCGCGAGGAGATCGACGCGGTGATGGCGGACGTCTACGAGGACGTCAACAACGGTGTGTACCGGGCGGGGTTCGCCACCGAGCAGGCGGAGTACGAGGCCGCCTGCTCGGCGGTGTTCCAGCGGCTCGAGCTGCTGACCCCGAGGCTCGCCCGGCAGCGCTATCTGGTCGGGGACACGATCACCGAGGCCGACATCCGGCTGTTCACCACGCTGGTGCGCTTCGACGCGGTCTATCACGGCCACTTCAAGTGCAACCGCTGGAAGCTGGCGGAGAACGAGGTGCTGTGGGGGTACGTCCGGGACCTCTACCAGACGCCGGGCTTCGGTGACACGGTCGACTTCGACCACATCAAGCGCCACTACTACCAGGTGCACACCGGCATCAACCCCACGCGGATCGTGCCGCTCGGGCCGGATCTGTCGCAGTGGCTGACCCCGCACCACCGCGAGGAGCTGGTCGGCCGGCCGTTCGGCGACGGGACCGCGCCGGGTCCACCGCCGCCGGACGAGCAGGTGTCACCCCAGGGCCGGCCCACACCGGCGTAGCAGAACGAACGAAGGAGAGACGGATGGCCAAGAAGAAGAAGATGAAGCTCCCCCTGGCCTACAAGCCCCTGGGTTTCGCGCTGGGTTGGTCGAGCGGCGCGCTGGCCGGGGCCGCGTTCCGCAAGACGTGGAAGGTGATCCGGCACGAGGACGACGCGCCCGACGCCCTGGACCGCAACCGGAGTTGGGGCGAGATCCTGTTCGCGGCGGCCGTACAGGGCGCGATCTTCGCGGTGGTGCGCAGCGCGGTGGACCGCACGGGCGCGAAGGCCATCGAACGGTCCACCGGGGTCTGGCCGACCGACGACGACGGCGGCCGGGACTGACGCCACGTCAACCGCGCCTGGACGCACCGCCGTCAGCGCCGCTCCGGTCGCCCCGCCGTCGGTCCTGCCCGGTCGCCCCGACGTCAGCCCTGCTTGGGCGCCGTCGGGGTGACCCGGCGCAGGGTGAAGGAGTGGCCGGCCGGGTCGGAATAGCCGCGCTCCTCGAACGGGCCCGAGGCGTCCTTGGTCTCCAGTGGACGCCCGCCCAGCCCTATGACCCTTCGCTCCGCCTCGTCCAGGTCGTCGACGACGAAGTCGAGGTGGGCCTGGAGGGCGTTCTCGGGGCGCGGCCAGCTCGGCGGAGTGGCGTTCATGTCCCGGCGGAACGCCATCCGCATACCCTCCGAGCCCCTGATCTCCACGCGGTTGGCGGTCGCGTCCGTCTCCTCGCCCTCCAGCAGCTCCTTGTAGAACCCGGCGAGCTTCTCCGGCTCGGCGCAGTCGAGCACCACGACGCCCGCTTTCACCAGTGCCATGTCTCCTCCGTACGGTCCGGGGCGCGGGGCGTTCGTGCCCCGCGGCCCTGTACCCCACGGATATCCCGCTCCGCCCCGTTCAGTCGGCGACCAGCCACTCCCCGTCCCGCATCAGTTCCCGCCCGACGAGTTCATCGGCCTCGCGCCAGGCCTGGATCCGCACCGGGCGGACCCTGAAGTACTCGTAGGGTGTGGACAGTTGGCGAGGGTCGAAACCGGTCTTCGCCGCGAAGCGGTCGCCGTCCTCCTGGGACAGTTCGGCGAGGGTGATCGTCTCGACGGCGCCCTCGATCATCGTGACGTCCCTGGTCGGTCCGATGCCGAGCCGGGTGCGGCCGGTGGTGCGCAGATTGCGTCCGGTGGGGCTCTTGGCCGGGGTCGCGAGGAGCAGGGTGGCGCCGTCCCAGAGGAAGGAGAGCGGGACGAGGAACGGCACTCCGCCGTCCGCGGCGGCCGTCGCGACCCAGACGTCCTCGTCGTGCTCCAGGCGGTGCAGGGTGTCTTGCTTGCGCTGTTTCGCGGGACGTGCGGGCGGGTTCGCCATCGCCGGTCGGCCTCCTGGACTCGTCTGAAACGGACGGGATCAGTCTCGCGGCCGGACCCGTGCCGTGTCCTGGATCTCCGCGAGTCGGGCCGCCGCCGCGCCGAGCAGCAGGTCCAGGGCCGTCGGGTAGGAGCTGCGCGGCATGTCCGTGACGAGATGGCGGGCGGTCGCGGCGATGTGCGGGTGGGTGGTGGCGGGGAGTCGGGCGTACGTGGCCCGCCATACGGCCGTCTCCGCCTCCCGGGCCGGTTTCGGCAGCGCGGTGCTCGCCGAGTCGAGGGCGGCGAAGGCGAGCGCCTGGTCGACGAAGGCGTGGTAGATCCGCACCGCCTCGGTGTCGGGGAATCCCGCATCGCGCAGCACGCCGAGGATGGTCTCCACGGCCTGGATCTCGTGGTCGCGCCCGGTGACCCGGTGCGAGCTGAGGACCGCGGCCCGGGGGTGGGCGAGCGCGCCGGCGTGCATGCGCAGGCCCAGGTCCCGCAGGTCGGCCCGCCAGTCCCCGGTGGGCCGCCAGGTGCGCAGCGTGTGGCCGATCAGCTCGTCGGCGACGGCGAGCATGAGGTCGTCGGTGTGCCGGAAGTACCGGTACAGGGAGCTGGGGTCGGCGCCGAGGGCACGGCCGAGGCGGCGCACGGAGAGGGCCTCGGCGCCGTGCTCCTCGATCAGCCTGAGGGCGGTGGCGACGATCAGCTCCTCGGACAGGACGACACCCTGCTTGGTGGGGCGTCTGCGCCGCCGGGCGTCGGGCGGGACGACACGTTCGCTCATGGCATGCCTCCGTGGGGCGGATGTCGCGACCTTACGACAACACCGTTGACCTGTTAACCCCGCGGACAGTTTCATGTCGCCTCACCGGGGCCGACCAGGCCCCCCGGTGCGAGCGGAGAACCGGCCATGCCCGACACACCACCACCCCAGGCGTCTCCCGCGCCGTCGGGGCTGCGCAAGTCCCTCGGCGTCCTGGACGGCGTCGCCATCGCCGCCTCCAGCACGGCCGCGACCACCAGCATCGGCATCGGCCTCGGTGTCACGGCCGGCGTCGTCGGACTGCATCTGCCGGCGATCATGCTCCTGGCGTTCCTGCCGGTCCTCGGCATCGCCGGCGCCTACGCCCGCCTCAACCGCGTCGAGCCGAACGCCGGCAACGGCTATGTGTGGGTGGGCCGTTCGCTCACCCCCTGGCTGGGTTTCCTGGTCGGCTGGGTGAACATCGTGGCGACGGTGGCGTTCCTCGCGTACACCACCGCCGTCACCGGGTCGGCCCTGATCCAGCTGGCCGGGGACGCCGGAGTGCACCGGTTGGCCGGCCTCACCCTGGACCCGGGCTCGACAGCCCAGACGACACTCCTCGGTGTCGTGGTCCTCGCCGCGGTCACCCTGACCGCCGTGACGGGCGTACGGACCGCGGCACGGCTCCAGGCCGGGCTACTGGTCTTCGAGTACGTCGTCCTGCTGGGCTTCTGTGGATACGGCATCGTCACCGGCCCGCACGCCTTCAGCTGGAGCTGGTTCGACCCGTTCGCGATCCCGTCCGCGACCGCGCTCGCCCAGGGGCTGCTGCTGTCGGTGTTCTGCTACTGGGGCTTCGAGGCCGCGTTCAGCGTCTCCGAGGAGGTCCGCGATCCCCGGGACGCCTCCCGGGCGGGTCTGACGACGCTGTTCACGATGCTCGGACTGTTCCTCCTCGGCTCGATCGCCTTCCAACGCGTCCTGTCCGAGCAGGAGTTGGCCGGGCACGGCGCCGAGGGTCTGGCGTTCTTCGGGGACCGGCTGGCCTCGCAGCCGCTGGCCGCGCTCCCGCTGGTGGCGCTGATGTTCTCGGCGGTCGCCTCGCTCCAGGCGGGGGTGATCCCGACGGCCCGGGGCATGTTCGCGATGAGCCGGGACCGTACGCTCGGGCCGGTCTGGTCCAGGGTCAGCAGCCGGTACGGCACTCCCGCCGCCGGGACCGTGCTGATCGGCGCGCTGGCGGCCGGGGTCGCGCTCCTCGCCCTGGTCATTCCCCGGCTCGCGGACATGATCATGGCGACGGTGAGCGCCATCGGCATCGTGGTGGCCCTGTCGTACGCGCTGACCGCCCTCGCGGCCGCCGTGCGCTTCCGTTCGCTGCTGCGCGAGGACTGGCGGGAGGGCGTACGGGCCGTGGTGCTGCCCACGCTCAGCGCGCTGGCCCTGCTCGGTCTCGGCGGATATCTCGGCTGGTCCTTCTACACCTCCACCGATCACTTCGCGCTCCGCGCGGACAACGGCTGGTTCCTGCTCAGCACCCCCCTGGCGATGATCGCGTCCGGCTTCGTGGCCGCCGCGTGGGCCAAGTGGGTGCGCAGGTCGGCCTACTTCCGCACCGGCGAGGGCACCGACGCGGACGCGCCTCGCCTGATCCCCACCGCTCACTAGGAAACGGACCATGTACGCAGATCTGCTCTTCACCGGCGGCCCCGTCCTCACCACCGAGGGCCCCGGCGCCCCCCAGGACCGCACCGCGACCGCCGTGGCCGTCACCGGCGACCGCATCACCGCCGTAGGAGGGGACGAGGTCCTGGAACTCCGTGGGCCGCGGACCGAAGTGGTCGACCTCGCCGGACGGTTGCTGCTGCCGGGCTTCCAGGACGCGCACGTGCATCCCGTGCCGGCCGGCCTGGAACTGACCCAGTGCGATCTCACCGGCACGAGGACGGCAGCGGAGACGGTCGCCGCCGTGCGCGCGTACGCCGACGCACATCCCGAGCGGGAGTGGATCACCGGCGGCGGCTGGTCCATGGAGGCGTTCGAGGGCGGCACCCCGACGAAGGAGCTGCTGGACGCCGTCGTTCCCGACCGGCCCGTGTACCTGCCCAACCGCGACCACCACGGCGCCTGGGTCAACAGCCGTGCCCTCGCGCTGGCCGGGATCACACGCGACACGCCCGACCCCGCCGACGGGCGGATCGAACGGGACCCCTCGGGCTCGGGCGAGCCGAGCGGCACCCTCCAGGAAGGGGCCATGCAACTCGTCGGACGCCTCGCTCCCCCGGCCACACCGGCCGACCGGCTGGCCGCCCTGCTGCACGCCCAGCGCCATCTGCACGCGCTCGGCGTCACGGCCTGGCAGGACGCGCTCGTCGGGGACTTCCTCGGCATGGACAACCCCGGCGAGGCGTATCTGACGGCCGCCCGGGACGGCTCGCTGACCGCGCGGGTCGTCGGCGCCCTGTGGTGGGACCGGGAACGCGGGGCCGAGCAGATCCCCGAACTCGTGGAGAAGCGGGCCGCGTTGAGCCACGGCCGGTTCCGGGCGGGCACCGTCAAGCTGATGCTGGACGGGGTCGCCGAGACCGGGACGGCGGCGCTGCTCGACCCGTATCTGGACAAGTGCGGCTGTGCCACCGCCAACCGGGGCACCAGCTTCATCGACCCCGGTCAACTTCCCAAATACGTGACGGAGTTGGACGCGCTCGGCTTCCAGTGCCACTTCCACGCGCTGGGCGACCGTGCCGTACGTGACGCGCTGGACGCCATCGAGGCCGCGCGCAGCGCGAACGGACGGAGCGACACGCGGCCCCACCTGGCCCATCTTCAGGTGGTGCACCCCGACGACGTGCCGCGGTTCGCCCAACTCGGCGCCACCGCGAACATCCAGCCGCTGTGGGCGGCGCACGAGCCGCAGATGGACGAGCTGACCATCCCCTTCCTCGGGGCCGAACGGGCCGCGTGGCAGTACCCGTTCGGCGCGCTGCTGCGCTCCGGAGCCACGCTCGCGGCGGGCAGCGACTGGCCGGTGAGCAGCCCCGACCCGCTGGAGGGCATCCATGTCGCGGTCAACCGGGTGGCACCGGGAGCAGGCGGCGCACCCGTCTTCCTGCCCGCCGAACGCCTGGGACTCGCCGAGGCGTTGACCGCGTACACGGCGGGTTCGGCATATGTGAACCACCTCGACGACACCGGCCAGGTTCGGGTGGGGGCGCTGGCGGACCTGGTCGTGCTGGACCGCGATCCGTTCGCCGTCGCGCCCGAGGGGATCGCGGACACGCGGGTGGCGCTGACGTACGTGGGGGGCGCGCGAGTGTACGCAGCTCAAGGGGCTTGAGCAGTAACGGAGATCACGGTCGGGTCACGGTGTAGATCATTTACGCTCTGGGAAGCCTCGTTCCGCTTCTCGTTTCAACTTTCGTGTCACGAAGCTGAGTTCGAGTGCATGGGCGGTCTCCCCCTGGACCGCCCTTCCCAGGGGTGGGGGGGTTCTGCGCGCCGTCTCCGAAAGGATCCACATGCCTCAGGCCGTCACGTCCGACCTCCCCTCCGACATCCCCACCGGACGGCACCATCCCACGGAGGCGGGGGACGCCCTGACCCGCCTCCTGGTCGAACACATCAAGGGGATCACCGAGCAACACCGCAGTTCCCAGAGCGCCGTTCAGCGACGGCTGGACGTACTCCGCTCCCCCGGCGCCGGTACCACGCTGCGGGTGGAAGGAGCCCTCCACCTGGCGCGGCCCGCCTTCCTCCCTCCCGACGAGGAGGGCCGGGCACGGCTGAGCCGCCTCGACGCCGGGCTGCGCGTGATAGAGGCGGCCTTCCCCCAGGTCGCCACCGATGCCGAGATCTGCCGGCTCACCTGCACGATGCTGGAAGGGGCCTGGCGCAGCCGCGCGCTCGCCCCGCCGCAGGCGCAGGAGCAGACGCCCCCCTGCGCCTGCGTGCTCTGCCGCCGACTGCCCATACCCCCCGCCCGCACGCTGGACGACTACGGATGGCGGCAGAGCGCCGGCCGTCCCCTCGCCGTCAAGACCTGGCCGTACCGCCGGGAGCTCGACAGCGTGCTGACGGGCGGCTGGTCCTGGACCCGGCAGATGAACGACCTGGAGCACGACCTCGGCCACCGCCACCGCTTCGAGGACGACATCCTCGTCTTCCACGAGTACAAGCGCGTGGTCGACACCATCGACACGACCGGCCTCACCCAGCTCATCGAAGGCCGCCTGGCCGAGAACTTCAGCACCAACACGGCACGGGCCCTGGTCGCCGGGCTCTTCGCCGCCCACAAGCGAGCCGTTGACGAGTACTGGCTCCAGCAGCACGGCGCGGGCACCGTCACACTCCCGCAGACCAACCCGCTCAGCCACAGCACCTACTCGGCCCTGCAGATGATGGACTGTCTGTTCTGGCATGTCGCGCCCGACACCGAGCTCTGGCAGGAGGAGAACCTCGCCTCGCTGCTGCTGTGCCGCGTCATCGACGACATGGCCGACGTCCGGGCCGACGCCCTGACCGGCGAGATCAGCAACTTCTGGCTCGCCGACCTCCCCACCCACACCAAGGCGTTCTACGCCGCCTGCGCCATCGCCATCGTCAAGTACGGCTGCACGCCCGAGGCGCACGAACCGATGTGGAACACCTGGCTGATGACGACGACCATCGTCTGGATGGGG
>JABFXD010000350.1 GCA_013361925.1 Streptomyces sp.
GTTCAGGTAGAGGTTCTGGACCGGGCTCAGGCCGACGATCGGGGAGGCGTCGGGGCTGACGTCGACGATGCCGCCCCAGGTGCGCAGGACGTGGGCGCGGGCGAAGACCGGGAAGAGCTCCAGGGCCGCGGACATCTGCTCTTCGATGATGTGGAAGGCGCCGCGCTGGGTGTACGAGTTGTAGGCGTCGATGCCCGCTCCCATCACCAACTCGCCCTTGTGGGCCTGGGACACGTACACGTGGACCGCGTTGGACATGACCACCGTGGGGTGGACGGGTTCCAGGAGTTCGGAGACCAGGGCCTGCAACGGATGGCTCTGGAGCGGGAGTTCGATGCCCGCCATGGCGGCCAGGACCGAGGTGTGGCCCGCCGAGCACAGGGCGACCTTGCCGGCCGCGATCGGGCCGAGTGAGGTCTGGACGCCGACCACCTTGCCGCCGACCACGTCCAGCCCTGTGACCTCGCAGTTCTGGATGATGTCGATGCCGGCCGCGTCCGCCGAGCGGGCGAGGCCCCAGGCCACGTGGTCGTGTTTGGCGATGCCGGCGCGTGGCTGGTAGGTGGCGCCGAGGACCGGGTAGCGCACGTCGGGGGAGGTGTTGACGATCGGGCAGACCTCGCGCACGCCGTCGGCGTCGAGCCACTCCGCGTCCACTCCGTTGAGGCGGTTGGCCTCGACGCGGCGCACGCTGTCGCGGACGTCCTGGAGGCTGTGGGCGAGGTTGAGGACGCCGCGCTGGCTGAAGAGAATGGGGTAGTCGAGGTCGTCCGCCAGGCCCTCCCAGAGCTTCAGCGCGTGCTCGTAGATGCCCGCGCTCTCGTCCCAGAGGTAGTTGGAGCGGATGATCGTGGTGTTGCGGGCCATGTTGCCGCCCGCGAGCCAGCCCTTCTCCAGTACGGCGACGTTGGTGATGCCGTGGTTCTTCGCCAGGTAGTGCGCGGTGGCCAGGCCGTGTCCGCCGCCGCCGACGATGACGACGTCGTACGACCGCCGGGGGGCGGGGTTGCGCCACAGCCAGTCGGGGTGCTCGGGGAGTTCGGCGCCGGGGGTGCGGGGGCTCATCGGATGTCTCCGTTCGGCACGTTCATACGGTGTTCGCGTTCCTCTCGGCGGCCTCGACCACGTTGGCGAGCAGCATCGCCCGGGTCATGGGGCCGACCCCGCCCGGCATCGGCGCGACCCACCCGGCCACCTGCCGGGCGTCCGGGTGGATGTCGCCGACCAGGCCCTGCTCGGTGCGGGTGATGCCGACGTCGAGGACCGCAGCGCCGGGGCGCAGCATGTCGGCGGTGATCAGGCCGGGTGAGCCCGCGGCCGCGATGACGATGTCCGCCTCCCGTACATGCCAGGCGAGGCCCTTGGTGCCGGTGTGGCAGAGGGTGACCGTGGCGTTCTCGGAGCGGCGGGTCAGGAGCAGCCCGATGGGGCGGCCGACCGTGATGCCGCGACCGATCACGCAGACGCGGGCTCCGGCGAGGGCGACGTCGTGGCGGCGCAGCAGTTCGACTATGCCGCGCGGGGTGCACGGGAGGGGGGCGTCGACGCCGAGGACCAGGCGGCCGAGGTTGACGGGGTGCAGGCCGTCGGCGTCCTTGGCCGGGTCCATGCGTTCCAGTACGGCATTGGCGTCCAGGTGCTTCGGGAGCGGGAGTTGGACGATGTAGCCGGTGCAGGCGGGGTCGGCGTTGAGTTCGTCGACGACGTCCTCGACCTGCTGCTGGGTGGCGTCGGCGGGCAGGTCGCGGCGGATGGAGGCGATGCCGACCTGGGCGCAGTCGCGGTGCTTCCCGCCGACGTAGGCGTGGCTGCCGGGGTCGTCGCCGACGAGGACGGTGCCGAGGCCGGGCGGTCGGCCGGTGGTGGCGGTCGACTTGGCCACGCGCTCGGTGAGTTCGCGGCGGATGACGGAGGCGGTCGCCTTGCCGTCGAGCAGCTGCGCGGTCATCGTCTTCCCTCGGTCAGCCACGGAGGCGGGACATGGTCGGGTCGAACAGGGGCTCCTCGGCGACGGTCGCTTCCACGCGCTGGTCGAAGTAGCCGATGTGCAGAGCCGTGCCGGGGGTGGTGAGTTCGGCCGGGAGCCAGGCGTAGGCGATGCCCTTGCCGATGGTGTAGCCGTAGGCGGCGCTGGTGACGTAGCCGACGGCGCGGTCGCCGGCGTAGACCGGTTCCTTGCCCAGGACGACCGAGCGCGGGTCCTCGATGGTGAGGCAGGTGAGCCTGCGCCGCACGTCGGCCTTGCGGCGCTCCAGGGCGGCCTTGCCGATGAAGTCGTCCTTGTCGAGCTTGACGGCGAAGCCGACGCCTGCCTCGTAGGGGTCGTGCTCGTAGGTCATGTCGGTGCCGAAGGAGCGGTAACCCTTCTCCAGGCGGAGGCTGTTGAAGGCGCCGCGG
>JABFXD010000104.1 GCA_013361925.1 Streptomyces sp.
TGGCACGGACTGGAGTCCGGCCAGGTAGAGCATCATGTGGAAGCCGAAGTACTTCCAGGTCATGACGATGAACAGGGTCGCCATGACCCACGACGGGTCGGCGAACCACTCGCCGCCGAGGCTGTCGAGGCCGATGGCGCCGAGGAGATGGTCGGCGAGACCGTCGTCCGGTGCGAACACCATGCTGAAGAGCACGCCGGTGATGGCCTCGGACAGGACGTAGGGCGCGAAGAACAGCATCCGGTAGACGGCCCGGCCGCGCAGCCGCTGGTTGAGCAGGACCGCCATCGCGAGTGCGAAGGGCAGTTGCAGCGCGAGCGTGAGCAGCACCAGGACGAGGCAGCGCCACAGGTCGCCCAGGAACACCGGGTTGTCGAAGAGGTCGGTGAAGTTGTCGACACCGATGTAGTCCTCGGGCATCCCGAAGCCGCCCCAGCGGAAGAAGGCGGCGTACAGCGCGAACAGCATCGGCAGGAGCACGAGCCCGGTGAACAGGACCAGCGCGGGCAGCTGGAAGCCCATCGCGGTGAGCCAGTTGAGCGTGCGCCGCCGGGCCCGCCCCCGGGCCCTGAGCTTGTCCGGGGGCGGGACGTCGGTGCCGGGACCGCTCCGCTTGTCTGCGAGGAACGTGGAGGTCATCGGCTGCTACTGCTCTTCCTTCGTGACCTTCGTGATCGACTGGGCGACCTGCTCGGGGGACTTGGAGCCGGCGATGAGCGCGGCGACGCTGTCGTTGACCTCCTGGCCGACGGCGGGGGCGTAGGCCTGGTCGAGGTAGAGCTGGAAGCCGGTGGCACCGTTCAACTGGGCCTGTACGGCCTTGAGGTTGGCGTCGGAGATGGCGCTCTCGGCGCCCGGGACCACCGGGAGGGTGCCGGTCTTCTTGACCAGTTCCAGGTCGGTGGCCTCGGAGGCGAAGAACTTCAGGAAGTCGACGGCCGCCTGCGGGGCGCCCCGGCGCAGCGCGTGCCCGCCGCCGCCGCCGAACACCTCGGTGATGGCGCCCTTGCCGCCCTCGACCGCCGGGAACGGGAAGAAGCCGAGGTCCTTCCCGAGGCCCTTGCCCGCGTCGGCCTCGACCTGCGGCGCCCACTGGCCCATGAGCTCCATGGCCGCCTTGCCGTTGCCGACGCTGGCCGCCTGGCCGGTCGGGGTGGAGTACGCGGCGTTGAGGAAGCCCTTCTGGAACGGCTGGAGGTCGACGAGGGTCTTGAGGTGGGCGCCCGCCTGGACGAACTCGGCGCCGGTGAAGTCCTGGGCGTCGTAGGCCTTCTGCAGGGCGCTGGCGCCGGCGGTGCGCATCGCGAGGTAGGCCCAGTAGTACATGCCGGGCCACTTCTCCTTGCCGGCGAGGGCGATGGGCGTGATGTTCTTCGACTTCAGCTTGCTGACGGCTTCGAGGAACGCTCCCCAGGTGGTGGGGGGTTCGGTGATGCCGGCCTGCTTGAAGAGCGCCTTGTTGTACCAGAAGCCGATCATGCCGATGTCGAACGGTATGCCGTAGACCTTGTCGTCGATCAGGTAGGCCTCCTTGGAGACCTTCAGCAGGTCGTCGGCCCACGGCTTGGTCTTGTCGGTGAGGTCCTCGACGAGGCCCGCGTCGACCTGCTGCTTGAGGACGCCGCCGCCCCAGGTGTGGAAGATGTCGGGGAGCTTCCCGGAGGCGATCAACGCCGTCATCTTCGACTTGTAGGCGTCGTTCTCCATCTGAACGATCTTTACCTTGACCTTGGGGTTCTGCGCCTCGAACTTCTTGGCGAGGCCCGCCCAGACGGTGTGGGCCGGTTCGGTGGTGGAGATGTTCCACCACTCGATCGTGGTCGTTCCGTCGGACGACCCACCGTCCGAGTCGCCACCGCAGCCGCTCAGTGCGGTCATGCCCAGACCGGTCGCGGCGGACGCCGCCAGGAAGCCGCGGCGGGACAGTGCCGGGTCGCCCATTTTGTACTCCTTGGGTACGGGACGGCGTGTCCACTACACCGTCCTCAGGACCGAAAGTTTCGGAGTTGATCCAGAAAGCTTCGTTGATGCCGCACCCTAGAGACAGCTCCCAAACGGTGGCAACCCCTTGTACGAGGTGAATCTGCCGCCGACTTCCGCGGCGCCCGTGGCGCCTGACGCCGACGCGCCCGGCCCGAGAGTTTCCGACGCCTTCCGGAACTACCGCGTCGGCTCGGCCGCGTACGTGAACCAGTCGAAGCCGGCGCTGCCCTCGGTGACGTACATCCCGATGACCCGGCCGGTGAATCCGCCGGCGACCTGGGTGGACAGATAGCGGCCGTCGAGCGCGGCGAGTTCCTCGCCGTCGACGGTGAAGGTGATCGCGTCGGGGCCGCCGGCCCGCAGTCCCGGCAGGTCCTCGCCCGTCGCGGTGACCAGCGGTTC
>JABFXD010000955.1 GCA_013361925.1 Streptomyces sp.
CTCGTCGTCGAGCTGACCCCTGACGAGGCCGACGCGCTCGGTGACGCCCTCAAGAAGGTCGTCGGCTGACGCGGAAGCGACCATACCCTTTCGACAACCCCGGCATCGCACGCGGTGCCGGGGTTGTCGTTGTCCACACGGAAGTGGCCGACCGCCGACCGCGGACCCGCCCTGACGACCGACCGCCGCATCCGCCCTAACGCTTGACCGCGCAGAGCAGCCCGTCACCCACCGGCAGCAACGACGGCACCAGGTCCGGACTCTCCCGTACCGCGCGCAGCAGCTCGCGCAGTCGCAGCACCTCGGTCGGCTGCGGGCCGGAGTCCACCGTCCGGCCGTGCGCGAAGACGCCCTCGAAGACCACCAGGCCACCCGGTCGCAGCAGGCGCAACGATTCAGCGAGGTAGTCCATGACCTCCTGCCGGTCGCCGTCACAGAAGACGAGGTCGTAGCCGGCGTCGGCGAGGCGGGGGAGGACGTCGAGGGCGCGGCCGGGGATGAAGCGGGCCCGGTTGCTGGCGAAGCCGCAGGCGCGGAAGGCCTGCCGGGCGAACTGCTGGTGCTCCGGCTCGGGGTCGACGGTCGTGAGCACGCCGTCGGGGCGCATGCCGTGCAGCAGATGGATGCCGGAGACTCCCGTACCGGTGCCGATCTCGGCGACGGCCTTGGCGTCCACCGAGGCCGCGAGCAACCGCAGCGCCGCACCCGCGCCGGGCGACACCGAGCGCAGCCCTGCCTCACGGGCCCGGTCACGGGCCCAGAGCAGCACGTCGTCCTCGGCGACGTAGGCGTCGGCGAACGCCCAGCTCGTCTGCCGGTTGCCGGTAATGACCCTCTCCTGTCCCCGTGGTTGCCTGGGCGTGACTGTATCCGTTGGGGGCGGGAACCTGCTGATGGGACCGGGCGTTTAGAGGGGTGGAGACGCACACGGGGGGACACAGTTGGATCACGACGACGGGCGGGCACTCGGGCGGCGCCCCGAGCGGGCGGTGACGCAGCCGCACGAGCGGTATCAGCCCAGATCAAATTCTCGTAAAACCGCTTATCCGGAGCTAACGGGCGAGGTGGCTATGGTAGGGGCTCCACTGGACACCACCAGAGCCGACAGGGGAGGTGCGGCTGCGCCTGAGGATCGGGGAGGAGTGCTGCGGCGCTTCCTCGGATCGGCGGGTAGGCCGAAATCCGTGAACGACACAGCTGCTGACCACAGCCACGACGAGTACAGCCAGACCGCGACCTTCTCCAGCGACGCGGACGGGCAGGCGTGGACTCCTCCGACCTGGGAGGACATCGTCAGCACGCACAGCGGCCGGGTCTACCGGCTCGCCTACCGTCTGACGGGCAACCAGCACGACGCGGAGGACCTCACTCAGGAGGTCTTCGTCCGCGTCTTCCGCTCCTTGTCGACCTACACGCCCGGCACCTTCGAGGGCTGGCTGCACCGCATCACCACCAACCTCTTCCTGGACATGGTGCGCCGCAAGCAGCGCATCCGCTTCGACGCCCTCGGCGAGGACGCGGCCGAGCGCCTGCCCAGCCGTGAGCCGAACCCGCAACAGGCCTTCAACGACGCCCACTTCGACGCGGACGTCCAGCAGGCCCTCGACACCCTCGCGCCCGAGTTCCGCGCCGCGGTCGTCCTGTGCGACATCGAAGGACTGTCGTACGAGGAGATCGCCGCGACCCTCGGCGTCAAGCTCGGCACCGTCCGCTCCCGTATCCACCGCGGCCGTTCCCAGCTGCGCAAGGCCCTTGCGCACCGTTCGCCGGAGGCCCGCAAGGAGCGCCGCTCCTTCGTGCCCCGCGTCGCCGCACTGGGAGGAGGGGGCGCGACCGCGTGAGTGGATCCCGGCCCAATCCCGCCAAAGGGCATCTCGCGGAGCAGCATCTGGGAGACCGACTCGCCGCGCTGGTGGACGGCGAGCTCGGTCATGAGACGCGCGAGCGCGTCCTCGCTCACCTTGCCACCTGCACCCGGTGCAAGGCCGAGGCCGACGCCCAGCGCCGACTGAAGAACGTCTTCGCGGAGGCGGCACCGCCGCCTCCCTCCGAAAGCTTCCTCGCGCGCCTGCAGGGGCTGCCCGGAGGAGGTGGCACGGACGACGGCGGAGGCTCGCCGTTCGGGGGAGGCTTCCCCGACGCCTTCTCCGACCGGCCAGGAGCCACCGGAGTCACGGGGGTCTTCGGACTGAAGCGCGGCGAGCGCTTCGAGTTCGACTACGTCCCCGCCCGTGCGCACGGCTCGGTCCTGCCGCCCGGCCTGGACCGCGGTGGCTTCCGCATCCACGACGTCAGCCGGCACGAGGCCGAGCGGACGGCGTCGCGCGGCATGCGCTTCGCGTTCGTCGCCGCCGGTGCCGTGTCGCTGGCCGCGATCGCGCTG
>JABFXD010000524.1 GCA_013361925.1 Streptomyces sp.
TGCTGGCCGATGGCCGAACCGGTGTACGGCGCCAGGTACTTGAAGCCGGCCGGGTCGGACGCCGGGGCGGCGACGATGGTCGTGTACTCCAGCGCGCCGTTCTCCTCCAGCGCGCGGCGCACGCCGGCGATGGTGGAGCCCTTCTGGCCGATGGCGACGTAGATGCAGCGGACCTGCTTCTTCGGGTCGCCCGAGCGCCAGTTGTCGCGCTGGTTGATGATCGTGTCGACGGCCAGGGCGGTCTTGCCGGTCTGGCGGTCACCGATGATCAGCTGACGCTGGCCACGGCCGATCGGGGTCATCGCGTCGACGGCCTTGTAGCCGGTCTCCATCGGCTCGTGCACCGACTTACGGGCCATGACGCCCGGAGCCTGCAGCTCAAGGGCACGACGACCGCTGGTCTCGATCTCGCCGAGGCCGTCGATCGGGTTGCCGAGCGGGTCGACGACGCGGCCGAGGTAGCCCTCGCCGACGGCCACGGAGAGGACCTCACCGGTACGGGATACCGGCTGACCCTCCTCGATGCCGCTGAACTCACCGAGGACGATGGCGCCGATCTCGCGCTCTTCCAGGTTGAGCGCGAGGCCGAGGGTGCCGTCCTCGAACTTCAGCAGTTCGTTGGCCATGGCCGAGGGCAGACCCTCGACCTTCGCGATGCCGTCGCCGGCAAGGGTGACCGTACCGACCTCCTCGCGCGAGGCCGCGTCCGGCTTGTACGACTGGACGAAGTTCTCCAGCGCGTCCCGGATCTCCTCCGGCCGGATCGTGAGCTCCGCCATCTGGGTTCCCTGCTCTCCTTGTTGGGCCCGAAGTTTCACTTTGGGGGTCTGGGGGCGACCCCCAGGATTCTTCATGTACGGCCCAACCAGGGCCGTCGTAAGTACGTACTGCTATGAAGTTGCTGCTCAGCCCGCCAGGCGGCGGCCGGCGTCCTCGATGCGGTCCGCGATGGAGCCGTTGATGACCTCGTCACCGACCTGCACCCGGATACCGCCGAGGACCTCGGGGTCCACGTCGATGTTCAGGTGGACCGGGTGGCCGTAGAGCTTCCCGAGTGCGGCGCCCAGGCGCTGCTTCTGCGCGTCGCTCAGCGGTACCGCCGAGGTGACGACGGCGACCAGGCGGTTGCGTCGGTCCGCGGCGAGCTTGGACAGGGACTCCAGTCCCGCTTCCAGGCTACGTCCCCGCGGCGCGGTCACAAGACGCGTCACCAGGCGCTCGGTGGCAGCGTCGGCACGACCGCCGAGCAGGCTGCGCAGCAGCTCGCTCTTGGCCGAACCGGTCGCGGCGCGGTCGGTCAGCGCGGCCCGCAGCTCGGTGTTCGAGGCGACGATCCGGCCGAACCGGAACAGCTCGTCCTCCACGTCGTCGAGCGCACCGGACTGCTGCGCGGCGGTGAGGTCGGCGAGAACCGCCAGCTCCTCAAGGGCGTCCACCAGGTCGCGCGACTGCGACCAGCGGGAGCGCACCATGCCGGACACCAGGTCCGCGGTCTCGCCGCCGACCTGGCCGCCGAGGAGACGCCGGGCCAGGTCGGCCTTGGCCTCGCCGGCCTGCGCCGGGTCGGTCAGGACCCGACGCAGCGACACCTCGCGGTCGAGCAGCGCGGTGACGGCGGCCAGTTCGTCGGCGAGCGTGCGGGCGCTCACGGACGTGTTGTCCGTCAGCGCGTCCAGACGCTCACGTGCGGCTGCCAGGGCCTCGCGGCTCGCTCCGTTCATCGCGCGGCCTCGGCCTTCTCCTCGAGCTCGTCGAGGAAGCGGTCGATCACGCGGCTCTGCCGGGCGTGGTCCTCGAGGGACTCGCCGACGAGCTTGCCGGCCAGGTCGGTGGCGAGCTTGCCGACGTCCTGGCGGAGCGCGGACGAGGCGGCCTTGCGGTCGGCCTCGATCTGCGCGTGACCGGCGGCGATGATCTCCTCACGCTGCCGCTGGCCTTCCGCGCGCATCTCGGCGATGAGCGTGGCGCCCTGCTCCTGCGCCTCCTGGCGCAGGCGCGCGGCCTCGTGGCGGGCCTCGGCGAGCTGTGCCTTGTACTGCTCAAGGACGCTCTGGGCCTCGGTCTGTGCGGCCTCGGCCTTCTCGATACCGCCCTCGATGGCCTCGCGCCGCTCTTCCAGAACCTTGTTGATGGTCGGGAGGAGCTTCTTGGCGAGGAAGCCGAAGACGATGACGAAGGCGATCAGGCCGATGACGAGCTCCGGCCACGGCGGAATGAGGGGGTTTTCCTTCTCCGCCTCGGCCGCCAGCTGAACCAGTGCGTGGTTCACATCAGTGCCTTTCGTCTAATTACGGCTGGTCGTCTGGTTCGTCTTAGTAGACGAACGGCATGACCAGACCGATGAGGGCGAGCGCCTCACAGAAGGCGAAGCCGAGGATCTGGTTGGCGCGGATGAGGCCGGCCGCCTCGGGCTGGCGGGCGAGGGCCTGCGTGCCGTTACCGAAGATGATGCCGACGCCGACGCCCGGGCCGATCGCGGCGAGGCCGTAACCGATGGAGCCGAGGTTGCCTTCGACCGCAGCGAGGGTCTGGAGAGCGGACATGCCGGTTCTTCCTTCTCTTTCAGTGACCGGTGGGGGTTGGCCACCGGATGTCTCTAGGGGTGTCGCAGGGGGCGGTGCTCAGTGGTGCTCGGCGAGCGCGCCCTGGATGAAGGTGCAGGTCAGGAGGACGAAGACGTACGCCTGAACCGCCTGGATGAACAGCTCGAAGGCGGTCATGATGATGACCATCACGAACGACACGGCGGAGTAGGCGATGCCGATGCCGTTGAGCATGTACCAGCTGGCGATCGTGAAGAGCAGCAGCAGGGTGTGACCGGCGAACATGTTCGCGAACAGTCGCACCGCGTGCGTGAACGGACGGACGATCAGGTTCGAGAAGAACTCGATGGTCATGGCCAGCGGGAGCACCGGGCCCAGCGACTTGTCGTAGCCGGTGAAGTTCTTGAAGGCGCCCACGAAGCCGTGCCGCTTGAAGGTGAGCGAGACCCAGGTGACGTAGACGATCGCGGCCAGTACGGCGGGGTAGGCGATGATCGATGTCACCGGGAAGGACGCCACCGGCACGATGGACCAGAGGTTCATGATCCAGATGAAGAAGAACAGCGAGACGGCGAGCGGAACGTACTTCTCGCCCTCCTTCTTGCCGATCGTCTCGTAGACGATGCCGCGGCGTACGAAGTCGTAGCCGGCCTCGGCGACCATCTGGAGCTTGCCCGGGACCAGCTTCGGCTTGGCGAAGGCGGACCAGAAGAAGCCCACGATGATGATGGAGCCCAGGAGGGCCAGCAGCATCGGCTTGTTGAAGTACGCGCCGTTGCCGTCGGCGTCGCCCCACAGCGGCTCGAACATGAACGAGTGCAGGCCCGGAGCCGGGAAGCCGCACCCGTCGAACAGGTGACAGCTCGTGTCGAAAGCGAGCGTCTGCGTCGGGTCAGCACTCACCGCGGGCTCCTTCATCGTGGCGCATAGGTACGGCAACCTCGTTGTGTCGGCGCGGCGCAGGGCCGCGGTTCGGCACGGGACTGGTGTTACGGATGTGGGGGCGGCTGGGGGGCATCTCGCCTCGCGAGTGAGATCGAGCAGGCGTCAGCTCAGATGCCCGCGCCCGCGATGCCGCAGTTGGCACCGGACGATAGCAGGACTTCTCGTGCCCCTTTATCCCGCCCCTACCCCTCACGACGAGTGCCCCGATTTTTCGGGCTTGTTACCCGAATCGGGCTCGACGTAAAGGATCTTGGACTTCATGTGGGCACGTGTCTGCGCGGCGATCCAGGCGAGGGTGCCGGCGACCAGAGTCAGTGCGAAAGCCTTGGGGTTGAACAACGTCGTGTTCTTGAAAGCAGCGACGAACACGAACAGCAGCAGGATCTGAGCCGCGTAGAGCATCAGGCCCATCGCCTGGAACAGGTGCGGAAGCGATTTGGCAGTGCGCTGCAGTACGTAGAGACCGATTCCCATGAACAGGATCACGATCAGCGTCGCGACGCCGGCCCCGATCGCCCCTTTGCCGCCGGCGACCACACCACTGACGACGGCGGCAATCGCGCCGACGGCAGCTGTGGGCACAGCAGCCTGGGCCAGGATCCGGACGTCGTTGGACGGCATGGCGGCAACTCCGCTTTCAAAGGGGGAAGGGGTGTCGTCATGGACGAGCGTAGTCCCGGGTCGAGAGGGGACCTCACACCAATGGACCGTCGCACTACGGTCCTTCGGCTCTACCCCGGGTTCTCGTGAACCGTATCACAAACTATTTGATGAGGTCTTTACCTGGTTGGTGTGCTCGCTGTCACACATGAGAGTGATGGTGCGCGTCTGTGCAAGAACACGGCCAACATGTCTGGTATTGGGGCGCTTTGCACCCCCAACTCACTCCCACGACTTGGCAATGCTCTAGTCAGATTCTTACCTTGCCGCGTCAGCGCGACGATTCGGCTTTCCGCCGGTCCAGGAAGCGCGAACGGGCGCCGATGGCGGTCGCCCCGTTGACGCCGGACACCCCGACCGCGACCGGAGTGCGCTCTTCCTCCTCCGGCTCGGCGGAGACCGGCTCCGCGGTCGGCGCGGATTCCGCAACGGCCTTGCCGCGACGGCGATATCGCGGCGGCACGAAGGCCTGCGCCCACATCGGGGCACGCGGCGTGAAGCGCGGCAGCAGCAGGAGCAGCAGCCCGATCGCCGAGAGGATCACCACACCGAGCACGATCCACATGGACGCGGAGTTCACGGAGTAGGCGAGGGCGCCGAACGCGATCAGCGCCGACCAGAAGTACATGATCAGGACGGCCCTGCTGTGCGAGTGCCCGATCTCCAGCAGCCGGTGGTGCAGATGCCCCCGGTCGGCCGCGAACGGCGACTGACCGCGCCAGGTGCGCCGCACGATCGCCAGCACCAGGTCGGCGGCCGGGATGGCGATGATGGTCAGCGGCAGCAGCAGCGGGATGTAGACCGGCACCGTCTGGTGCACCGCCGCCTTCTCGGAGCCGGCGAACAGCTTCAACGCGTCCGGGTCGACCTGTCCGGTGATGGAGATCGCGCCGGCGGCCAGCACCAGCCCGATCAGCATCGAGCCCGAGTCGCCCATGAAGATCCGCGCGGGGTGCATGTTGTGCGGCAGGAAGCCCAGGCACATGCCCATGAGGATCGCCGAGAACAGCGTGGCCGGGGCGGCGGCCTCGATGCCGTACGACACCCAGACGCGGTAGGCGTACAGGAAGAACGCGGCCGACGCGATGCAGACCATGCCGGCCGCGAGGCCGTCGAGGCCGTCCACGAAGTTGACCGCGTTGATGGTGATGACCACCAGCGCCACCGTCAGCAGGGTGCCCTGCCACTGGGTCAGCGCGACCGAGCCGAAGCCCGGGATGGGCAGCCACAGGATCGTCAGACCCTGCATGACCATCACGCCGGCGGCGATCATCTGCCCGCCGAGCTTGATCAGGGCGTCGATCTCGAACTTGTCGTCCAGGACGCCGATCAGCCAGATCAGGGCGGCGCCGGAGAGCAGCGCACGCGGCTCGTTGGACTGGGAGAAGACCCCGTTGAGGTTGGTGAGGTGGTCGGCGACCAGCAGTCCGGCGCACAGGCCGAAGAACATGGCGATACCGCCGAGCCGCGGAGTCGGTTCCCGGTGCACGTCACGGGCCCTGATCTCCGGCATCGCTCCGGCCACGATCGCGAACTTCCGTACCGGCCCTGTCAGCAGATACGTCACCGCGGCCGTGATGCAGAGCGTCAGCAGGTATTCACGCACAGGCTTCCCCACAGGTCTCGCTGGCCATCTCAGCCCCACACCCTAGCGACGGACGCATATGGTTGGGGACTTCCGGGTAGCGACGATGGTTGCACGAGTGGCTGTGCACCAGGGTTGAAACCAGGTGTCCGACGGGTTCTACGGCGGGTTCTACGGGGTTGCGCCTACCCCCTGCTGAGCGGGATACGGCGGAAATCTGCCCGCCAGCTCCCGCACTTCTTCACGGGCCTTCTGCCCCTCGGTCTCCCCGCGCAGCACCCCCGCGAGCAGGGCGGCGACCTGGGCCATCTCCCCCTCCCCCATGCCCTGCGTGGTCAGGGCGGCGGTCCCGAGGCGCAGTCCGCGGACGTCCGCGTGCGGCAGCGCACAGCAGTCGAGGACCATGCCGGCCGCGGCGAGCAGCCCCCTCGCGGTGCGCCCGTCGACGCCGAGCGGTGCGGGATCGACGGTGAGCAGATGCGTGTCCGTCCCGCCGGTGGTGACGACGAGCCCCTCGCCGGCCAGTCCCGCCGCGAGAACCCTCGCATTGGCGACCACCTGATGGGCGTACGCCGTGAACGCCGGGGTTGCCGCCTCGCCGAAGGCGACGGCCTTGGCGGCGATGGTGTGCATCTGCGCGCCGCCCTGGGTGAACGGGAAGACAGCCCGGTCGACCCGCTCGGCCAGCTCGCTTCCGCAAAGGATCATCCCGCCGCGGGGCCCGCGCAGCACCTTGTGCGTGGTGGCGCAGACGACATCGGCGTACGGCACCGGACTGGGCGCCGCTCCCCCGGCGACGAGCCCGATGGGGTGGGCGGCGTCGGCGATCAGATAGGCGCCCACCTCGTCGGCGACCTCGCGGAAGAAGGCGTAGTCGATGTGCCGGGGGTAGGCGATGGACCCGCACACGATCGCCTTGGGCCGGTGACTCCTCGCCAGGGCCCGCACCTGGTCGTACTCGATGAGCCCGCTCTCGGCATCGACCCCGTACCCGACGAAGTCGAACCACCGCCCGGAGAAGTTCGCGGGCGAGCCATGCGTGAGGTGCCCGCCGTAGGGCAGCCCAAGGGCAAGAACGGTGTCCCCGGGCCGCAACAACGCCGCGTAAGCGGCCAGCACGGCGGACGACCCCGAATGGGCCTGCACATTCGCGTGCTCGGCCCCGAACAGCGCCTTCGCCCGGTCCACTGCGACCCGCTCGGCGACGTCCACGATCTCGCAGCCACCGTGGTGCCGGGCGCCGGGATACCCCTCGGCGTACTTGTTGGCGAGCGGCGACCCCAGGGCGGCCAGCACGGCGGGCGACGAGAAGTTCTCGGCGGCGATCAACTGCAATGACGTCGACTGCCGTTCGAGCTCCCCGAGCAGGATCTCAGCCAGCTCGGGATCCTGCCGCCGCAGGACATCGGCGGTCTCGGGCGCATGGGTGACCGACATGGTGGACTCCGGGGCGTCGACGATGACGTACGACCAATGTAGGCCCGGTACCCCCGAGGTGCTCGCCCGTCACGCCCGCGCGGCAACCCCCGTCAGCGCCGTCACCACCGGATCCACCGCCTGATGTATCTCGTCCCCGATCGACCGGAAGAACGTCAACGGCGCCCCGTACGGGTCGTACACCTCGTCCGCCTCCGCCGTCGGGGCCAGGAGCCACCCGCGTAGAGCCGCCGCCGCGCGGACCAGGGCGCGGGCGCGGTCGACCACGCCGTCCTCCAGAGGGGGCAGCGTGGTCGGGTCTATGGCTCGGACCAGACGGGTGAACTCCTTCAGGGTGAAGGTGCGCAGGCCCGCCGAGTGGCCCATGGAGATGACCTGCTGGCGGTGGTCGCGGGTGGCCGTCAGGACCAGGTCGGCCATGATGACGTGCTCGTCGAGGAGCTCCCGGCCGGTGAAGCCGGTGGCGTCCGCGCCGAAGTCGGCCAGGACCGCCTCCGCGTTGGCCTCCATGGGAGCCCCTTCGTGGCCCCAGGTGCCCGCGCTCTCCACCACCAGGCCGCCCCACAGCGGGTCGCCGAGCCGGTTCGCCAGGGCATGGCGAGTCAGCCGCTCGGTGATCGGCGAGCGGCACACGTTGCCGGTGCTGACGTGGAGGATGCGGAAGGTGTCACGCGGGAGGCCGGTGAAGGTCCGCGTCTCTTCCATGTCCCATATGCCACGCCCCGCGTCAGGGGCCGTCAATTCGCCACCTCGAGGTCGGGTACGACCTTCCTCAGCTCCTCGGCCGAGATGGCACCCGCGCGCAGCAGCAACGGCACCTCGCGCGTCACGTCGACGATCGAGGACGGGACGTTGCCGGGGGTCGGGCCGCCGTCCAGGTAGACCGAGACCGAGTCGCCGAGCATGTCCTGGGCCGCGTCGCAGTCCTCCGGCGCCGGGTGGCCGGTGAGGTTGGCCGAGGAGACCGCCATGGGGCCGACCTCGGTCAGGAGCTCGATGGCGACCGGGTGCAGGGGCATGCGTACCGCCACCGTGCCCCTCGTGTCACCGAGGTCCCACTGGAGGGACGGCTGGTGCTTGGCGACGAGCGTGAGCGCGCCCGGCCAGAACGCGTCGACCAGTTCCCACGCCATCTCGGAGAAGTCCGTGACGAGGCCGTGGAGCGTGTTCGGGGAGCCGATGAGGACGGGCGTGGGCATGTTGCGGCCCCGGCCCTTGGCCTCCAGCAGATCGGCGACGGCCTCCGAGGAGAACGCGTCGGCGCCGATGCCGTACACCGTGTCGGTCGGGAGGACCACCAGCTCGCCACGACGGACGGCGGACGCGGCCTCGCGCAGACCCGTCGAGCGGTCGGTCGCGTCGTTGGTGTCGTATCGCCGTGCCATGTCTAGCGGGCCTCCTCGTACACGTACTTCTGGTCGAAAGTCTTTACGGCGCTCACGGCAGCGCCTTGCGTGCCGTGGCGAACCTCGGTCGGTTGTTGAGGTCGGGGTGGTCGGCCGCGTCGGCCCAGCCCCGTTCCTCGGTGAAGATCCACGGCACCTGGCCGCCCTGGGTGTCGGCGTGCTCGATGACGACGACACCACCGGGGCGGAGCAGCCGGTGCGCGGTGCGTTCCAGGCCGCGGATGAGGTCGAGGCCGTCCTCGCCCGAGAACAGGGCGAGTTCGGGATCGTAGTCCCGCGCCTCGGGAGCGACGTACTCCCACTCGGTCAGCGGGATGTAGGGCGGGTTGGAGATGACCAGGTCGACCTGGCCGTCGAGGTCGGGGAAGGCGTCCAGGGCGTTGCCCTGGCGCAGGTCGACCCTGGAGCCCTGCACGTTCTTGCGGGTCCACTGGAGGGCGTCCTCGGACAGCTCCACGGCGTGCACCCGGGAGCGCGGGACCTCCTGTGCGAGGGCGAGCGCGATGGCGCCGGAGCCGGTGCACAGGTCGACGATGCACGGCTCGACGACGTCCATCGCGCGGACGGCGTCTATCGCCCACCCGACGACGGACTCGGTCTCGGGCCGGGGCACGAAGACACCGGGCCCGACCTGGAGCTCCAGGTACCGGAAGAACGCCCGCCCCGTGATGTGCTGCAGCGGCTCGCGCTGCTCACGGCGGGCGATGACCTCCCAGTAGCGGGCGTCGAAGTCCGCGTCCTTCACGGAGTGCAGCTCGCCCCGCTTCACGCCGTGCACGAACGCGGCGAGCTCCTCCGCGTCGTTGCGCGGCGAGGGCACGCCGGCGTCGGCCAGCCGCTGGGTGGCCTGGGCCACCTCTGCGAGCAGCAGGTTCACGCAAGTCCTCCGTGTCGTACTCGGTCGTGCGTAGGTGCCTCGTTCGCGGCCCCGACGCGTGCCTTCACACGTGCCTTTACGCGGCCGCCAGCTTCGCCGCCGAGTCCGCGTCGACACAGGCCTGGATCATCGCGTCGAGGTCGCCGTCCAGGACCTGGTCCAAGTTGTACGCCTTGAAGCCGACGCGGTGGTCCGAGATGCGGTTCTCCGGGAAGTTGTACGTACGGATCTTCTCGGAGCGGTCGACGGTACGGACCTGGCTGCGGCGGGCGTCGGCGGCTTCCCGCTCCGCCTCCTCCTGCGCCGCGGCGAGCAGCCTGGAGCGCAGGATACGCAAGGCCTGCTCCTTGTTCTGAAGCTGGCTCTTCTCGTTCTGGCAGGAAGCGACGACTCCGGTGGGAATGTGCGTGATGCGCACGGCGGAGTCGGTGGTGTTGACGGACTGCCCGCCGGGGCCCGAGGAGCGGTACACGTCGATGCGGAGGTCGTTCGGGTTGATCTCGACGTCCACCTCCTCGGCCTCGGGCGTGACCAGCACACCGGCGGCGGAGGTGTGGATGCGGCCCTGGGACTCGGTCGCCGGGACGCGCTGCACGCGGTGCACGCCGCCCTCGTACTTCAGCCGCGCCCAGACGCCCTGGCCGGGCTCGGTGGCACCCTGGCCGCCCTTGGTCTTCACGGCGACCTGGACGTCCTTGT
This sequence comes from Streptomyces sp., assembly GCA_013361925.1. Taxonomy (GTDB): domain Bacteria; phylum Actinomycetota; class Actinomycetes; order Streptomycetales; family Streptomycetaceae; genus Streptomyces. The sequence goes on from JABFXD010000524.1 coordinate 10,153, forward strand.
AGCCGCCCAGCTCGGACTCGGTGGCGTCGATGATCTCGGTCTTC
>JABFXD010000306.1 GCA_013361925.1 Streptomyces sp.
CTGTACGTGTGGAAGTCGATGCCGGCCTTGATCTGCTGCACCCCGCCGACCACACGGCTGCGCACGAAGTTCGCGACGACCTTGACCTCGGGAGCCGACTCGGCGGCCGACCCGCGGTACGTCTCCGAGGACGTCGATCCGGACGAGCCGCCGCAGCAGCCCCACCGGTAGTTCCAGTTGCGGTTGAGGTCCGTACCGACGTACGAGGAACCGGAGTTGGGCTGCCGGTTCTTGCGCCAGGAGCGGTACGAGCCGGTGGCCACGTCGTACTCGCCGCCGTCGGGGTTGAGGTCCGGCACGATCCAGATCTCACGGTTGTTGACCAGGTTGGTCACGCGTGAGTCGGTGCCGTAGCCCGAGGTCAGCTGGTCGAGCAGATAGAGCGCCATCTCGACGGTGAGGTGCTCGCGCGCGTGCTGGTGGTGCGTGAAGAGCACCTCGGGCTCGGACTCGTCGGTCGCCACGTTGTCGCTGATCTTGATGGCGACGATGTTCCGGCCCTGGTAGGACGTGCCGATCACGCGCTGGCTCACGATGTCCGGGTGGGCCGAGACGGCGGAGTTGATCGCGCTCGTCATCTCCGCGTAGTTGTGATAGCGCGAGTCGGCCGACGGGAAGTCGTACAGCCGCATCTCGTCCTCGGCCAGCCGGTCCGGGGCGGTGCCCAACGGCTGGACCTCGTACCCGAGTCGGCGCAGCTTCTTGATCTGGTCGGCCCGGCCGGAGACCACCACGGTCTCCTCGTCGGCCTCGTCCACGGTGACCCCGGTCTCCTGGATGGCCGTCCGGGTCACGGGAGTCGTGCGCTGGTGGATCTCGTACTGCCGGACGTCGTCCGCGGAGGGGGCCGCCTTGGCGGCGCTGTCGGCGGAGGCGTCCATCGAGGTGAGCGGCGCGGCGAGCGCCAGGGCGAGCAGGGCGGCGAAGGCGGCGGTGCGTCTGCCGCCCCGGGCGCCCGAGCCTCGTGTCCGAAGTCGCATGAAGTCTCCTTGTGGGAGTGGGGAGTGGCGATTCAGTGCGACGTACGTGGTGCGGGTGTGCGGCTCATCGTCGACTCATGGCATGAGCAGGTCAAGGGCGAATAAAGACGCGGTGGCGCGAATCGTGCGCCGACGGACCCGCCCGCCCTCTTGTCAGTGCTGGATCTTTGCGGTTTGTTGACCTTCATGGCGGACACCACGGGACACCCCACTGACACCCAGGTATCGACCACCCCCACACCCCGCAAGTCCAGTTGGAAGTACATCGGCCCCGGCATCGTCGTCGCGGCCACCGGCGTCGGCGCCGGCGACCTGGTCGCCACCCTCATCGCCGGCAGCAACTTCGGCTACACCCTGCTGTGGGCCGCCGTCATCGGCTGCCTCGTGAAGATATCCCTCGCCGAGGCCGCCGGCCGCTGGCATCTGTCCACCGGCCGCACCCTGTTCGACGGCTGGGCGAGCCTGGGCCGCTGGACCACCTGGTTCTTCGTGGTCTACGTCGTGATCTGGGGCTTCGTGTACGGCGCGGCGGCGATGTCGTCGAGCGCGCTGCCGCTCCAGGCGCTGTTCCCGGACGTGATGGACCTCAAGTGGTGGGCGATCGCCTGCGGCCTGGTCGGACTGGTCTTCGTCTGGTTCAACAAGTACGAGGTCTTCGAGAAGGTCATGACCGTCCTGGTCGGCGTCATGTTCGTGGTGACCGTGTACCTGGCGATCCGGGTCACCCCGAACCTGCCCGACGCCTTCGCGGGCCTGCTCCCCGTCCTGCCCGACGAGAAGGACTCGATCCTCAACACCCTCGGCCTGATCGGCGGCGTCGGCGGCACCATCACGCTCGCCGCGTACGGCTACTGGGTCAACGCCAAGGGCTGGACCGACACCGGCTGGATGAAGGTCATGCGGCTCGACAACCGGGTCGCCTACGCCACCACCGGCATCTTCGTCATCGCGATGCTCTTCGTCGGCGCGGAGCTGCTGCACTCGGCGAACGTGGCCATCGCCAGCGGCGACAAGGGCCTCATCCAGCTCACCGACATCCTGGAGAAGGAGTACGGCGCGGCGACCGCCAAGTTCTTCCTGATCGGCTTCTTCGCCACCTCCTTCACCTCCCTCATCGGCGTCTGGCACGGAGTGAGCCTGATGTTCGCCGACTTCGTGGCCCGCTACCGCACGACGGAGACGGCGAAGGGCGAGGAGGTCGCCTCCGGCGCGCGCGAACGCTCCTGGCCCTTCCGCGCGTACCTGCTGTGGCTGACCTTCCCGCCCATCGTCCTGCTCTTCCAGGGCCAGCCCTTCCGCCTGATCATCCTCTACGGCGTCCTGGGCGCGGCCTTCCTCCCCTTCCTCGCCGGCACCCTGATCTGGCTCCTCAACTCCTCACGCACCCCCAC
>JABFXD010000347.1 GCA_013361925.1 Streptomyces sp.
TCGAAGCCGAACTGCACCCGCATCCCGTCCCGGTACGCCTCCGGGAACGGCAGCAGATCGACGAGCAGCGCCCGCGCCCCGTGCACGGCCGGCACCTGCTCCTGCGGCGCCCAGCGCAACCGCGGATCGACCACGAGATACGACGCCCATACGACGACCAGGGCGCCCAGCGCCACGACGGCGGCGCCGCCGAGCGCGCACACCACCGCCCGGTGCCGGTTCCTCGCTCCCGGCGCCACATCACTCGCGTCTCGTTCCCCGGCGCGCCACACCGACCAGGCCGCGAGCGCCAGCAGCACCGGAACCGCCGCCAGCGCGCTCATCTTCGTGGCCGACGCGGCGCCGGCGGCCAGCCCGGCGAGCGGCACGTACAGCCGCGGTCGGCGCCGGGCCCGCCACAGCAGCCACACCGACGTCAGCAGGAACCCCGCGGCCGGTACGTCGAGCGTGGCGAGGGAGCCATGGGTGATGAGGTCGGGGGAGAAGGCGTACAGGGCCAGGGCCAGCAAACCGCCGGTGGAGCCCATCAGGTCACGGGCGAAGGCGAACACCACCAGTCCGAACGCCAGCGTCAGCACGATCACCGGCAGCCGGGCCCACAGCATCACCCGCCAGGGGTCGTTCCCCGACTCGTACAGCAGATGCCGCCCCACCTGCCCCTGGTCACCCTTGAAGGACGCGTCGTAGTGCGGGTCGGCGAACGCGATGCCGACCTCGACGATCAGCTTGCCCAGGGGCGGGTGTTCGGGGTTGTAGCGGACGCGGTGCTCATGGAGGTAGTCGGTGGCCGTGGCCACGTACACGGGCTCGTCGATGGTCGGCGTCTGCTGCACCGCCGTCGTCACCATCGCGACGGTCATCTGGGCGAGCAGCAGAGCCACCAGGAGCGGCACGAGCCAGGGCCGCCGTCGCGGTGGGCGCGCGGGGGCGGTGGGGAGGGGTTCCCGGTCCAGGACCGAGTGCAGTTCGCGCGCCATCATCCGCCCCGCGATGACAGGGGCCGCGCGGGAGCGGGAGCGATGCCGGGACGCCTCATGCGCCCACTCTGCACCAGCTCCCGCCCCGGGGGGACGTCACCGCTTCAGGAGTCGTACCGACAGACCTTCCGCCGTGTAGACGGGTACGGCCCGCAGCGTGTCGGAGTTCAGCTCCACGCGGTCGAACCGGCCGCGCAGCCCCGCCGCGCTCAGCACCCGGACCACGCTGCCGGCCGTCGGCGGCTTCTCGGCGTCCAGGTGCAGCCTCAGCACGCTGCCCATGCCGAGCACCGCACGGCGCGTGACCTCGAGCGCGGGACCGCGGCCCGAGCGCAGGGTGACGTCGAGCGCGGCGGACTCCTGGGCGTAACTGCCGTGTATCTGCACCGACTTGGTCGTCGTCACCGTCAGCGCGCCGCCGGAGACACGGACGTCGCCGTGGCCGAGGGCGTGGGCGGAGGCGGCGGCCAGCACGCCCTCCTTGACGACGGTGCCGCCCGTGTACCGGTTGTGGCCGGTCAGGGTGAGCGTGCCGGTGCCCCGCTTGGTGAGGCTGCCGCAGCCGTCGATGTCGTTGCGCCAGCTGTCGGCGGCCTGGAAGCCGCCGGCCGACGCGTCGAGGGTGACGGTGACGTCGGAGTCGAAGGAGCCGTAACCGTCCGCCGCGGCGAACAGGTTGAGGCGGCCCCACTGCTCCCAGCCGTCCAGCAGGACGTACCCCGAGGGCAGCGCGGTCGTGCGCAGCACCTCGCGCCGCTGCTCCGCGTCCAGGTAGGGCAGCCGCGTCTCCAGCAGCACCTCCGCGCCCTTGGGCACGGTCAGCGGCTCGCTGCGGCCGTGCCGGGTGAGGACGTACGTCAACTTGGGCTCGACCAGGCGGGCGTTGGCGTCGCGGTCGGCGTAGGCGTCGCCGGTGTCCGGGTGGGCGTAGGCGAACAGGGTGTCGGCGGTCGTGCCGGTCTGCTGCTGGAAGTAGGCGAGGGCCTGGGCGCGGGCGGCGGCCTTGAGGTCGGCGTTCGCGGAGTCGGCCAGCGCGGCGGCGGCGAGGGCGGTGGCCATGACCCGGCCGCCGAGCACGTCGACGGTGGAGTGCATGCCGGACATGATCCGGGTGTGGCTCAGCTCGAAGGCGCGGGTCACCAGCTCCTGGAACCGCTCCGGCACCGCGTACGCGAACGCGAGCGCCGCCAGGTGGAAGGCGTTGGTGTGACCGCTCGGGAAGCCGCCGTCCTCGGCCGCGTTGGTGCCGCGCTGGCGCAGCAGCTGCGTCACGACGACGACGTCCGAGTCGTACACGGGGAAGCCGAGCGCGTCGGTCTTCCCGGTGTCGACGACCTCGCTGTCCTCGTTCATGCGCCACGGACGCGGGTACTGGAAGGCGAACTTGGCCGGGTTGCCCGAGGCGAACGGACCGCGCACGGTGTCCACCAGCTTGGCCACCTGGCCGAGGTCGGAGGTGTACGAGCCGGCGCCGAGCGCGGATCCGGCGGGCGCGTCGGCGGGGACGGCGTCGCTGATCGTGGTCGCGGGCGTGGTGTCCGGCGCGCTGGTGATCGAAGTGACCGCCTTGGCGCCCGACTTGTACAGGTCGGCGAGCGGACCGAGCGCGCCGATCATGGCGTAGCTCTGGTGCTGGCGGTCGTAGACGAACGCCTCCCTCGCCTGCGCCTCGGTGCGTGCCTGGGTGAGACGGGCGCAGTAGCGCATGTTGGCGCGCAGGATCTCCGGCAGCAGCGGGGTGCCGGTGTTCCAGGCGCCGCCGGTCTTCCAGATCTCGGCGAAGCCGCCGAGGGCGCGGATGACCGCGTTGGTCTCGGGCGTCTGGTTCGCGACGACGTTCGTCCTGTAGTCGTCGACGAACGCGAGGGCGGCGGTGGCGGCCTTGGCGTCGGCGGCGCCCAGCCAGGAGGCGAAGGTGGGCGCGGCCAGTACACCGGCCGAGACGCCCAGGGACGTCCGGAGGAACCCCCTTCTGCTCGGGGCGAGTTCACTGACCGGCGAGTGCGAGCGGGGCCCGGCGGTTGACGGCATGCGGCTGCCTCTCTTGAGTTCTTCGGCCGTGACGGCCGGGGGAGTCGTGCGAAGGACCGCCGTGGGGCGCGGGGGGCCGAACGGGCCGTATGCGCTTTCTGCGGCGTACGAGCGAAGATCTACGGGCGAGTCGTGTCGGACCGGGGTGGGCCCGGCGTACGGCAGGTGTCACAGGAGTGAACGCGCCAGCGCCACCGCCCCCTCGACCGGCGGCACCCGCAGCGGCTGTGGCCGCGCTGTCGGCACCCTGTCGGCGAGGGCGGTGGTGAAGGCGTCGTACAAGAGGGGTTGGGCGAGGATCGTGCCGCCCGCCACCACCACGTCGTCGACCGCGACGCCGCGTGCGGCGAGACGTCCGACCAGGGCGGCGAGGCCCCGGCCGCCGTCGGCGATCACCGTGCGGGCGAGGTGTGAGCCCGCGTCGGCTGCGGCGAACACGGCGGGGGCGTGCCGGCCCCATTCCGCGGAGACGTCCTGGGCGCGTTCGAGTGCCGCGCCGAGGGCGGGCACTTCGGCCACCTCGAAGGCGGCGATCAGACCGGCGGCGAGGGCGTCGGGCTCCTCCCCGCGGTCGTGGGCGGCCCATACGGCACGTGCGGCCTCGCGGACGAGACCGGCCGAGCCGCCCTCGTCACCGAGGACCGCGCCCCAGCCGCCGACCTGGACGAGGGAGCCGTCGGCGGTCCTGCCGACGGCGACCGAACCGGTGCCGGCCACCAGGCCGACACCCTTGTCCAGGCCCGCCGCGGGGGCGAGCAGTTCGGCGTCGCCCACGACCAGCGCGGGCACGTCGAAGTGGAGTTGCAGTGCGGTGCGGATCTGGGCGCACTGACGAGGGGTCTCGCAGGCGTGCCCGCCCACCGCGAGGGCGGTCGGGCGGACGCCGGTCGGCAGGGCTTCGGCGACCAGCGCGGCCAGCCAGCCGGCGGCGGCCACGGGGTCGTGGGGCCGCCAGCCGAGACTGAGGCGGACGTGGTCGGTCACCGGGGTGTCTCCCGCGAGCGCACGCAGGTGCGTCTTGGTGCCACCCACGTCGATGCCCAGCACGAGCGGGCCGGAAAACGAGGCTTCCCGCACGGATCCTCTTTCGTCGTTGCGTAGTGCTGCGACGGCGGGCGAACCGTGCCTGGTGGAAGGGCAGTTCAGGAGCTAGGGAAGCCCCGGGACGGGCTTCTGACGGACCACGGCAGGCGAGTACCGTGACGTTCGTTAGGAAGTTAACTAACGAAGTACAGTGCGTCAAGAGAAATCGCGTACTCGGCCTCCGGGCGGGCCCCAGCGGGCCCCGTGGGGCGGGAACGCGTGACGTCATGGCATTCCATCGCCGCACCCCGATCAGACGCTTCGAGCCGGGGCACGGCGCTCGACCTGTGTGGGAGAACTGTGGAACACGACGTGGCGGAAGCCCCCCGTCTGACCGAGAGCGCCAGCGCTGTCTTCGCCGTGCTGGCGCGGGCCGGCACGGCCACCCGCCCGCAGCTCGCGAGCCTGGCGGGCCTGTCGAAGCCGACGGTGTCCTCCGCCGTCGCGGAACTCGAGAGCGCCGGTCTCGCCGCCCACTCCGGCACCGCCTCCGGGGCCACCGGCCGCTCCGCCGCCGTGTACGGCCTGGGGCCCGCCGCCGGCGCGGTGCTCGCCGTCGACCTCGGCCCCGCCCTCACCCGGGTGCGTGGCTGCGCCTTGGACGGAACCCTGCTGGCCCAGGCCACCGGCTCCCGGGACGAGGCCGCCGACGTGGTCCGCGAGGCCGTCTTCGCGCTGCCCGACGGGGCCCCGGTGCGCTCCATCGTCGTCGCCGTCGGTGATGTCACCGCCGGGGAGGACGGCCGGGGGCAGCGCCCGGCCACCGCGAAGGCGGGGCCCGTCTTCGACGCCGTCACCGTCGCCCTGCCCCGGGGCGTGCCGGTCCACCTGGAGAACAACGTCAACTGCGCCGCGCTCGCCGAACTGCACGAGGGCGCCGCCCGCGGCCGGGCCTCGTTCGGCTATCTGCGGATCGGCGTCGGTATCGGTCTCGGCATCGTCGTGGGAGGCCAGGTGCTGCGCGGGGCGAACGGGGCCGCCGGTGAGCTGGCCCGGCTGCCCTACCCCTGGGACGACGGCGTGGAGCCGCGCCAGGAGGCCCTGGAGGAGTACATCGGCGCCCGCTCGCTGGTCCGCCGGGCCGCCGAGGCCTGGCCGCAGGGTGACGGGCCCTGTCCGCGTACCGCCGACGAGCTCTTCGCGCACGCCCGGGAGGGCCGTGCGACGGCCCGTACGGTCGTGGCCCGCCATGCCGCCGACATCGGCCGCCTCGCCGCCGCCGTCACCGCCGTACTGGACCCCGGACTGATCGTCCTCGGGGGCAGCACGGGCGCCGATCCGCAGCTCCTGGACGGGGTGCGGGCGGAGATGGCGCGGCTGAGCTGGCCGACCGAGGTGGTCAGCAGCACGGTCGGTGATCTCGGCACCGTCGTGGGTGCCTCGCGGCTCGCCGTCGCCCGGGGAGTCCAAACCGTGACCGATGTGGCGCGGGCCAAGGATTGACGGTTTCCGGCTCGGTCTGCCAATGTCCGGACAAGCGCTTTCTAAGTCGGCCGGGACGCCGGCTTGGAGCGAGCGTCCCGCCCGTACGCGACGTACGGCAACCGCACGAGGGCGTGCCCGTGCGGTGACGGCCAGGACGGCCGGGGATCCTCGCCCGCCAGGAAGACGCGGCCGGGCGAGGCCGCGCCCCCCAGAAAGTGACTTTTCCTGCAAAATGCACCCGTGCCGCCCAGGTCGGCGCCGTGCTCCGTCCCCTGCGACGAAAAAGGGATCGAAGATGACCAATGTAGGTGCGCGGCGCTCTCGCCGGCTCGGCCGTGGCGGTATGCGCCGCGTTGTCCCCCTCGCTGCCGTTGCCTCGGCAGGTGCCCTGCTGCTGACCGCCTGTGGCGGCGGCGGCGACTCGGGCGGTACCTCCAAGTCGCTGACGTTCTGGATCTCCACGGTTCCGGGGCAGGACGCGGGCTGGAAGAAGATGGTGGCGCAGTACAAGAAGGAAACCGGCGTCGCCGTCAAGCTCGTCAACATCCCTTACGACGGCTACACGACGAAGCTGCACAACGCCGCCCAGGCGAACTCGCTGCCCGACGTCGCGGCCGTGCCGGCGCTGGACCCGATCTGGTCGAACAAGCTGATCGACCTCAGCTCGATCGCCAACAACAAGACCAACAAGATCAACGGCAACTTCGTCGCCAAGGACTCGTCCGGGAAGGTGCTGTCCATCCCCTCGGACGTCACCGCGTCCGGCATGTTCATCAACAAGTCGCTGTTCGAGAAGGCCGGCGTCGCGTACCCGACCTCGCCCGACAAGACCTGGACCTGGGACGAGTTCATCAAGGCGGCCAACAAGGTCCGCGAGAAGACCGACGCCAAGTACTCCCTGACCTTCGACCAGTCGCCGTCGCGACTGCGCGCCATGGTGTACGAGATGGGCGGCAAGTACGTCCACGCCGACGACTCCGGCAAGTTCTCGGTGGACGACGCGACCAAGAAGGCCGTGAACACCTTCGTCGGCTGGAACGACGACAAGACCATGCCGAAGTCGGTGTGGACGAGCGGCGCCGACCCGTCCGCCATGTTCCAGAGCGGTGACGTCGTCGCCTACTGGTCCGGCGTGTGGCAGGTGCCCGCCTTCGCGGACAGCATCAAGAAGTTCGAGTGGGCGAGCGTCCCGACCCCGGCCCAGCCGGTGCAGGCCAGTGACGTCAACAGCGGCGGCATGACGGTCGGCTTCAACAACAACGCCGACGCCTCCAAGGCCGCGACGAAGTTCCTGTCCTGGCTGTACGAGCCGGCCCACTACAAGGCGCTGTGCGAGGCGTCCGGCTTCCTGCCGGTCGAGAGCGGTCTGAACCCGGAGTACCCCTTCAAGTCCGAGGCGGCGCAGGCGGCGTTCAAGCTCTACAACGAGGAGATCCCGCTCTACGACCCGATCTCCGGCTACTTCAACAGCGCGCAGACCAACTGGGTGCTGAAGGGCAAGAGCCTCACCGAGGACCCGACCAAGACGGAGCTCGGCAAGGCGATCAACGGCCAGCAGTCGGCCGACAAGGCCCTGCAGAACATCGTGGACGGCTACAACCAGCAGGTCGGCGGCTGAACGTAGGCCGGCAGGCCCGGGCGGCGGGGTCGAGACACCACCGCCGCCCGGCCCCGGGACCCCCACTTGATGCCGGGCCCATGGTCTGAGCCCAGCGCAATCCATTCCACCAGCACGGAGTCAGGAAGATGACAAAACGCGCCTCGGACGTGTCAGCGAGCCCGCCGAGCCGGACCAGGAGACGCAGCAAGTACACCCTCGCGCCGCTCGTCCTCATCGCGGCCAACGTCGTGCTCTTCTCGCTGTTCTTCGTGTGGCCCGCGGTGATCGGGCTCGTCTACTCGTTCACGAACTACACGGGCGTGGGGGCGTTCCAGTTCGTGGGACTGGACAACTACCAGAACCTGTTCGGCGACTCCACGTTCTACGACGCGCTGTCCCGGACGCTCCTGTACACCGTGCTCGTCGTGCCGCTGAACTTCGTGCTCTCGCTGCTCATCGCCAACCTGGTGGTGAGCAAGCAGGCCAAGGGCGCCTCGCTCGCCCGTGTCGTCTTCTTCGTGCCGTGGCTCATCTCGCCCATCGTCGTGGGCGTCCTGTGGCGGTGGCTGTTCGGTGAGAACTTCGGACTGATCAACTACGTCATCGAGAAGCTCGGCGGGAGCCCGATCGCGTGGCAGTCCAACGCGGACCTGTCGCTGGGCGTCGTGGTCATGGCCGGCGCCTGGTGGGGAACGGCCTTCTCGATGCTGCTGTTCATCGCGGCGATCAAGAACGTGCCCACCTCGTACTACGAGGCGGCCTCCCTCGACGGGGCGGGCCCCTGGCGCCAGTTCATGAGCATCACGCTGCCGAGCATCGCGCCCACCTCCTTCATCGTCATCCTGCTCAACACGATCAACGCGATGAAGGAATACCCGCTCTTCCTCGCCCTCAACAACGGCGGACCGGGCACGTCGAACAACCTGCTCGTCCAGTACATCTACCAAACCGGCTTCAAAACCGGCCAGATCGGCTACGCGAGCGCCGCGTCGTTCGTGCTCATGCTCATCCTGATGGCCGTCGCGATCATCCAGCTGATCGTCAACCGGCGGATGGAGAACCGATGACCACCACCGACACCCCGCGCAAGGTCGACACCGGTTCCGTCCGGGCCCTGTCCAAGAGACAGTCCCGCAACGGGCGCAGCGGTGGACTGCGGGCCGCGGTGCCCGCGACGACCCTGCTGTGGATCCTGGCCGCCCTCTACGGGCTCCCGGTGCTGTGGTTCGTCCTCAGCTCCTTCAAGCCGGCCGGAGACCTGTTCTCCCTGCCGCTGACCGTGCTCCCGCACAACCCCACCCTGTCGGGGTACAAGGCGGCCTGGGACAGCGCCAACTTCTCCCAGTACTTCATCAACACGGCCCTCGTGTGTGTGATCACCACGGTCCTCACCGTCGGCGCCAGTTGCTGCACCGGCTACGCCCTGGCCAAGTACGACAACAAGTGGCTCAAGTTCTTCTTCGTCTGCATCCTGGCCACCACGATGCTGCCGTCCGAGGTCATGCTCGCCCCGGAGTTCCTGGTCGTCCGCGACCTCGGCCTCTACAACTCCTTCGGCGGCATCATCCTCCCGGCGGTGCTCACCGCGACCGGCTGCTTCATGTTCCGCCAGTTCTTCCTGACGGTCCCCGACGAGCTCATCGAGGCCGCCCGCATCGACGGCGCCCGCGAACTGTCGATCTTCCTGCGGATCATGGTGCCGATCTCCCGGCCCATCATGCTGACGCTCGCCATCCTGTCGTTCCAGTGGCGCTGGAACGACTACATCTGGCCGCTGCTGATGCTCAACGACCCCGACAAGTTCACCGTGCAGATCGGCATCCAGAGCCTCGTCGGCGCGCAGAACATCAACTGGTCCGTGCTGCTGGGCGGTTCGGTCATCTCGATGATCCCGCTGATCGCCGTCTTCCTGGTGTTCCAGCGGTACGTCATGAACGCCGACATCAACGCAGGCCTGAAGGACTGATCTTGCCCACCTCGCTCGACCACGAGTTCGTCCGCGCGGCGGCGCTCGCCGCCGACGGGTCGGCCGCCCCGCTCGCGGCCGACCCGGACGCGGAACCCACCGGCGTGCCGCACCGTGGTCTGGCGCGGCGGGTGAAGACGCTGGTCGCGGCGTACCGTTCGCCGGACTCCACGCTGTACGGCAGCGAGCGGGCCGTCGCCGCCGCGCTGACCCACCTGCGCGCCCTGCGGGCCGTGCAGACGCCCTCCGGTCTCTTCGCGGGCGGCGACAACGTGCAGTCCCCGCCGGACTCCGCGTTCACCGTCAACGACGTGTGCGACGCCTACGTCCTCGCCGCCGACGCGGGACCGGAACTGGAGGAGGTGAAGGGCGCGCTCGCCGAGATCGCCGGCGCCGCCGCCGAAAGCCTCCTGACCGGTGGTGTGCACACCCCGAACCACCGCTGGGAGCTGAGCGCGGCGCTCGCCCGGCTGCACCGGTCCTTCCCCGACGACCGGCTGCGCGTCCGCGCCGAGGAGTGGCTCGCCGAGGGCGTCGACATCGACACGGAGGGCCTGTACTCGGAACGCAGCGCCGTCTACGCGTCCATCGTGACCAACCCGGCGCTGCTGGTGCTGGCGGAGGTGCTCGGCCGCGGCGACCTGCTGGACACGGTCGCACGCAACCTCACCGCGACCCTGGACCTGATCAGGCCGGACGGCACGGTGGAGACCGTCCACTCGCGCCGCCAGGACCAGCGGCTGTCCTTCGCGCTGTGGCCCTACCTGCCGCACTACCGGCTGCTCGCGATCCGCACCGGCCGGGGCGACTTCGCCCGCGCGGCCCGCCTGGCGGCCGCGGACGGCATCGAGGATTCCGACCTGCTCGCCCAGACCTTCCTCACCCCGGAGCTGTGCCGCGTCCTGCCGGCCCCGGACGCGGAGCAGCTCCCGCGCGACCGGTACCTCCCCACCGCACGTCTCGCCGTACACGCCTCGGCCACCGCGCACACCGTGGTGTACGGCGGCTCCGACGTGCCCGAGCACCGGCGCATCCGCTCGGGCCTCGCCTGCAAC
>JABFXD010000147.1 GCA_013361925.1 Streptomyces sp.
TGTCACCGGGCTGCTCCCGGTCGCCGACGACGACATCTGGCTCACCGGCTTCGACTACGGCGTGGGCGGCCCGCCCGGCAAGCCCCCCGGCGTCACCCTCCGGCACTGGGACGGCAGCGCGTGGAGCTACGCCACGACCCCTTTCACGGTCGGCATGCTGACCGGAATCGTCGACGACGGGCTCGGCGGCCCGGACCGCATCGCGGGCTGGGACTTCTGGGATCAGTCCCGCTCCCACCATCTCCGCTGGGAGGCCGGGAGTTGGGTGAGCGAACGCGGGCCCGCGTCCGCAACCGCCGTACTGGTGAACGCACTTGCTGCCGTGCCCGGCGCGGGCGGGTACTGGGCCGTCGGCATGACACCTTCGTCCCCGTACCCGCCCGCGCAGGTCTACATCGAGCGATAGCCCGCTAGGGCCTGTCGTGCCGGCCCCCGCGTCTGCGGCATGATCCGCCGGACAGGTCCTAGGCCAGGCGGATCACGTTCCACGACAGCGGTTCGAGTACGGCGGTCAGGGTGCCGTCCGTGAGGGCGGTGCCCTCGACCGCGTGCGGGGCGACCCGCTCCGGCTCGGCGAGGGTGTTGCGGGCGTCCGGGTCGGCGTCGGCGAGGGCGCTGTGCTCGACGAGGGTCGTCAGGTTCAGGCCGCTCAGGGCGACTTCGAGGGGCAGCGCCTCCGTCCGGCTGCGGTTGACGGCGAAGACGGTGACCGAGCCGTCCTCCGCGCGCACGGCGGTGGCGTGCAGCAGGTCGGTCTCGCCGTACTTCTTCGTCTCGTACGTCGGGGAGTCGACCCGTACGTCGAGGACCTCGCCGCGGCCGTACTGCGCGGCCTGCGCGAACGGGAAGAACGTCGTCTGCCGCCACGCGGGGCCGCCCGGCTCGGTCATGATCGGGGCGATCACGTTGACGAGCTGCGCGAGGCAGGCGACGGTGACACGGTCGGCGTGCCGGAGCAGGGCGATGAGGAGGGAGCCGAAGACGACGGCGTCGGTGACGCTGTAGTTGTCCTCCAGGAGACGGGGGGCTTCCGCCCAGTCCCGCGTGTCGGAGTTCTCGATCTCGTGCCAGTCCGAGATGTACCAGACGTTCCACTCGTCGAAGGAGAGGTTGATCTTCTTCTTGGACTTGAGCTTCGCGCCGATGTGGTCGGCGGTCGCGACCACGTTCTCGATGAACGACTCCATGTCGACGGCCGAGGCCAGGAAGGAGTCGATGTCGCCGTTCTCGGGCTGGTAGTAGGCGTGCAGGGAGATGTAGTCGACGAGGTCGTACGTCTCCTGGAGGACCGTCGCCTCCCACTCGGCGAACGTCGGCATGGACTGGCTGGAGGAGCCGCAGGCGACGAGTTCGACGTTCGGGTCGATCTGGCGCATCGCGCGGGCCGTCTCGGCGGCGACGCGGCCGTACTCCGTCGCCGTCTTGTGGCCGGTCTGCCAGGGACCGTCCATCTCGTTGCCGAGGCACCAGAGCTTGATGCCGAAGGGCTCCTTGTCGCCGTGCGCCGCGCGGAGCTCCGCGAGGGCGGTGCCGGCGGGGTGGTTGGCGTACTCCTGGAGTTCGAGGGCCTCGGCGACACCGCGCGTGCCGAGGTTGATGGCCATCATCGGCTCGGCCTGGGGGCCGACCTTCTTCAGGAAGGCGATGTACTCGGAGAGGCCGAACTGGTTGGTCTCGGTGGAGCGCCAGGCGAGGTCGAGACGCCGGGGGCGGTCCTCTGCGGGGCCTACCGAGTCCTCCCACTTGTAGCCCGAGACGAAGTTGCCGCCGGGGTAGCGGATGGCGGTGACGCCGAGTTCGCGGACGAGGTCGAGGACGTCCTGGCGGATGCCGTCCGCGTCCGCGGTGGGGTGGTCGGGTTCGAAGATGCCGGTGTAGACGCAGCGGCCGAGGTGTTCGACGAAGGATCCGAAGAGGCGGGGGTTGACTTCGCCGACCTTGAAGGCGGGGTCGAGGGTGAAGCGGGCGGTGCTCATGCTTGCCTTTCGAGGTTGTGTTGTGGCTGCGGGTGCGTGGGGGCTTGTCGCAGTTTCCCGCGCCCCTAAAAGACCCGAGGCCAGCCGTCCTTTGTCCAGCTGAGCCGGTTGATCCCCAGCTTTGGTGTGCCTGCGTCCTGTGCGTCGTAATAGTGGTACGCCAGCCAGTCCTGGCCCTTGTCCTTGAAGACCGACTGGCCGCCCGTGCCGACGTATCTCCCGTGACCCTCCAGGACCAGGTCGCCGCCTCCCTCCAGCATCGGCTTGCCCGTGCTGTCGACGTACGGGCCCTCCACGTCCGTGGCGCGGCCCACCTTGATCTTGTAGGTGGAGTTCACGCCGGCGCAGCAGGCGTCGTAGGAGGCGAAGAGGTAGTAGTAGCGGCCGTGC
>JABFXD010000801.1 GCA_013361925.1 Streptomyces sp.
CGCGATCGCCAGCACGAGCAGTGCGACGCTCGCGTAGAGCTCGTAGCCGTCGAGGAAGCCGACCTTCTGCACGAGTCCCCAGTGCCAGTCGGTGAACTCGTGCACCAGGCCGGCCACGCCCTGCACCAGGGCGAGAAAACCGAACAGCTCCAGCAATTGCTTCATGGCACGACCCTCGCCCCGCGGTCCCCCCACAGTCATCGGCCGCGGGGCGAGGCATGTCCGACGGAAGATGCCGGTCCGGGCGGCCCCGTCGCGCCGAAAGTCGACGGTGCCGCGACTTTGGTAGCCGATCCCGCCCGCGCGGAGGTGACGCCGGGCTCGCGTGCGTAGATTTGTCGACCGTGAGCGGTGACAAGCAGACAGCGGTGCCCCAGTTCTTCGCGGGACGGCGCTGGCTGCTGCCCTCGGCGGTCCTGAACGAACTCGACCCCGACGCCGAGCGCCCCGGGCGGCGGCCCCGGCGTACCGCGCGCGACTGGCTCGTCGACTTCAGCTGCTTCGCGGTGGCCGTCATCGTCGGCCTGGTCGGCGCGGAGTCCGTCGCCGACAACCCCCATGTCCCGGACAACCTGGCCCACCTCGACCAGCTGATCGGCGCGGTCGCCTGCGGCGCGGTCTGGCTGCGCCGCCGCTGGCCGCTGGGGCTGGCCGTGGCGACGGTCCCCGTGGGGATCGTCTCCGACACGGCCGGCGGCGCCTGCATGATCGCCCTGTTCACGCTCGCCGTGCACCGGCCCTTCCGGTACGTGGCCTGGGTGGGCGGCGCCAACATGGCACTGATCCCGTTCTACTTCTGGCTGCGCCCCGACCCGGACCTGCCGTACCTCGCCGCAGTGATCATCATCGTGCTGCTGACCGCCGTGGTCATCGCCTGCGGCATGGTCGTCCGCTCCAAACGGCAGCTCATGCTGAGCCTCAGGGACCGCGCCCGGCGTGCCGAGAACGAGGCCAGGCTCCGTGCCGAGCAGGCCCAGCGGCTGGCCCGCGAGGCCATCGCCCGCGAGATGCACGACGTCCTCGCCCACCGGCTCACCCTGCTCAGCGTCCACGCGGGAGCGCTGGAGTTCCGGCCCGACGCACCCCAGGAGGAGGTCGCCCGGGCGGCCGGCGTCATCCGGGAGAGCGCCCACGAGGCCCTTCAGGACCTGCGCGAGATCATCGGCGTCCTGCGGGCGGGCGATCACGACGACACGGGCCGCCCGCAGCCCACGCTCGCCGCCCTGGACGCGCTGGTCGCCGAGTCCCGCGAAGCCGGCATGAAGGTCACCCTCGACCTCCGCGTCAGCGATCCCGCGGGCGTGCCCGCCTCCGTCGGCCGCACCGCCTACCGCATCGCCCAGGAGGGCCTCACCAACGCCCGCAAACACGCCCCCGGCACCGAGGTCGCCGTCACCGTCGAGGGCGCACCGGGCGAGGGCCTCACCGTCACCGTCCGCAACCCGGCGCCCGAGGGCGAGGTGAGGCCCGTGCCCGGCTCGGGGCAGGGGCTGATCGGCCTGACCGAGCGGGCGACCCTGGCCGGGGGCCGACTGGAGCACGGACCGGAGCCGGACGGGGGTTTCGGGGTGCGGGCCTGGCTGCCGTGGGGGTGAACGGGCCCTTGGGCGCGGCCGGTTCGGCTGCGCGGGCGCTCCGACTCTCGTCGGTCCCTGCGTCCCCCGAAACCGTGATTACGTAAGCCCCATGACCGCGATCAGACTGCTCCTCGTCGACGACGATCCGCTGGTGCGGGCCGGCCTGTCCCTGATGATCGGCGGTGCCGACGGCATCGAGATCGTCGGGGAGGCGGCCGACGGCAGCGATGTCGAGGCGCTCGTCGACCGCACCCGTCCGGACGTCGTCCTCATGGACATCCGCATGCCGTCCGTGGACGGCCTCACCGCCACCGAACGCCTGCGCGCCCGCCCGGACGCCCCGCAGGTCGTGCTCCTGACCACCTTCCACGCCGACGACCAGGTGCTGCGCGCCCTGCGCGCGGGCGCCGCCGGGTTCGTCCTGAAGGACACGCCGCCCGCCGAGATCGTCGCCGCGGTCCACCGGGTCGCGGCCGGCGACCCCGTCCTGTCGCCCACCGTCACCCGGCAGTTGATGCGGCACGCGGCCGGCACCGCCGCCGACACGCGCCGCACACGCGCGCGTGCGCGCATCGCCGCCCTCAACGACCGCGAACGCGAGGTGGCGGTCGCCGTCGGCCGGGGCCTGGCCAACGCCGAGATCGCCACGGAGCTCTTCATGAGCATCGCCACCGTCAAGACCCACGTCTCCCGCGTCCTCGCCAAGCTCGACCTCAACAACCGGGTGCAGATCGCCCTCCTCGCCTACGACGCGGGACTTCTGGAGGAACCGGGGGAGGACGGGCA
>JABFXD010000269.1 GCA_013361925.1 Streptomyces sp.
CGGCTGCCCTGCACCGTGGGCAGTTCGTCCGGGATCCGGCCGACGACCTCGGCCCGCACGCTGTGCCGGTCGGCGCGCTGCGCCACCGCGGCGGCCTGTGCCTCGCCGTGCGCCCAGCGAGCCGTCAGCGCCCCGGCGAGCGGCGCGACCACGAGCAGCAGCAGGATCACGACCAGCGTCGTCCACGCCTCGACGACATCCGACCGGCGCCGCAGCGGATTGTGCCGCCAGCGCCAGCCGCGGACCCGGGTTCGCATGTCGACCTCCTCGCATCGGTGCGAGTGCCCACATCGTTGTCCGATACCCCGTATGGAGGACATTGTCCACCCCGGCGCCATGACCTCGCACGGCCACCGGGGAGGGGTCAGCCGAAGCGCTCGATCCGGATCCGGTCCACCGGCTGCCCGGCCTCGACCAGCAGCCGCGAGGCGTGCTCGGCGAAGGCGTTGGACCCGCACACATAGGCCTCCCACCCACCCTCGGGCGCCTCGGCCAGGAGCGGCGCCACATGTGCCGCTGCCATACGTCCCACCGCCACGCCCTCCGGCGCGCTCCGCGTGAACACGGGCGTCGTCTCGCCGCCCAACTCGCCCGCGTAGATGAGTTCCTCGGGGCTGCGCGCGGACACCAGCAGGCGCAGCGGGACGGTCAGCCCACGCGCCCGATGGTGCCGCATCATCGACATCAGCGGTACGACCCCGGAGCCGGCGCCGATCAGCAGCGCGGGTCGGTCGCCCGGCCAGGCGAAGAAGCCGCTCAGCGGCCCGCGCACCTCGACCTGGTCGCCGAGCCGGGCGACCGTGTGGAACCAGCCCGACACCTCGCCGCCCTCGACGTGGTCCAAAGTCAGTTCGATGTGCCCCGCGTCGTCGGGCGCCGACGCGATCGAGTAGTGACGCTGGGCCACATAGCCGTCCTCGGCGGTCAGTCGCAGCATCAGGTGCTGGCCCGGCAGATGACCGGCCCAGGCGGGCACCGCGAACCGGTAGGTCGCCGCGTGCGGGGTCTCGCGGCGGATCTCGGTGAGCGTCGCGGTCTGCCACAGCGCGGCGGCCCGGTTGCTCACGGCGATACGTCCGGGCACGGCGAACCGCGTGACAGGCGTGAAGGTGTCCCCGGGGGAGAGGGAGGTCTCAGAGGTCTCAGTCACCGGAGTACCGCTGCTCCTCCCACGGGTTGCCCCGCGCGTGATAGCCGTTCTGCTCCCAGAACCCGGGCTCGTCGTGGTCGAGGATCCTGAGCCCCGCGATCCACTTGGCGCTCTTCCAGAAGTACAGATGCGGCACCAGCAGCCGCACCGGCCCACCGTGCTCGGCGGCCAGCGGCCTGCCGTCGAACTCCCAGGCGAGCCACGCCTTGCCGCCCGTCACGTCCGCCAGCGGCAGGTTCGTGGTGTACCCGGTGTGCGAGTAGGCGACGACATGGGTGGCGGACGCCCGGGGGCGCACCAGGTCCAGGAAGGCGTCCAGGGACACGCCCCCGAACCGCACGCCGAACTTCGACCAGCTCGTCACACAGTGGATGTCACCCTCGTACACCGAACCGGGCAGCGCGTGCGCCTCGTCCCAGTCCCAGGTGCGCGGTTCCTCGACGAGCCCGTCGACGCGGAAGGTCCAGTCGGCCGGCGACAGCTCCGGCGTGACCTCCGCGGACAGCACGGGCCAGTCGTCGCCCGCGTCGTACTGACCGGGCGGCAGCCCGGTGTTGTGGACGCGGGGGCGTCCGGCGAAGCCTCGGGTGACGTTCATGGTTCAACCGTACGCTGTCGTCGCCCGTGCTCCGTCCCTGGTCAGGGCCCCCGATCATGGCGGCTGTGTGAACACGGCGGCATTCGTTAAGCGCGTATGAACACTGCCCCGGCCCGGGAATAGCCGTCCGCGGATCTTCCTTGCCGCCTGATGCCCGGCGCGAGCGAAGGAGAGTGGGAGTCATGCCCAAGGCGTACGTCTTCACGCGGTACGGAGGACCGGAGACGGAGGCCCTCGTCGAGGCCGACCGGCCCGTCCCCGGACCCGGTCAGATCCTGGTCGCGGTGCGGGTCGCGGGCGTGAACCCCGTCGACTGGAAGCTCCGCACCGGATACCGCCGCCCCACGGACTCCGACGAGCGCACCTTCCCGGCCGTCTTCGGCAGCGAGGTCTCGGGCGTCGTCGAGGAGATCGGGGCGGACGTCGAGGGCTTCGGTGCGGGCGACGAGGTGTTCGGCAACACCGCGGCCGGCGGCTACGCCGAGTACGCCCTGCTCCCCGCCGCGCTCACCGCGCACAAGCCCGCCGGGCTCTCCTTCGCCGACGCCGCGACCCTGCCCGTCGCCGCCGCGACCGCGTACGACGGGGTGCGCCAGCTCGATCTGCCGA
>JABFXD010000173.1 GCA_013361925.1 Streptomyces sp.
GATGTCCTCGACGGTGGCCGTCGCGGGCAGCACGTGCACCTCGATGCCGCGCTCGGCCATCCGGTGCGGGGTCATGCCCTTGATGCCGAGGTCGACGGCGGCGACGGTGAACTTCTTCTCACCGATCGCGGGGACGACGTACGCCTCCTTGGTGGCGACCTCCGCGGAGAGGTCGGCGCCCTTCATCTCGGGAGCCTGGCGCACCTCGGTGAGCATGGTGCCCTCGTCCGGCAGCGCGCTGCCGGAGAAGATGCCGACGCGCATGGCGCCGCGCTCGCGCAGATGGCGCGTCAACGCGCGCGTGTCGATGCCGGAGATGCCGACGACGCCCTGCTGGGCCAGCTCCTCGTCGAGGGAGCGGCGCGAGCGCCAGTTGGAGGGCACGCGCGCGGGGTCGCGCACGACGTATCCGGCGACCCAGATCCGCTTGCTCTCGGGGTCCTCGTCGTTGACGCCGGTGTTGCCGACGTGCGGGGCGGTCATCACGACGACCTGGCGGTGGTACGACGGGTCGGTGAGGGTCTCCTGGTAGCCGGTCATGCCGGTGGAGAACACCGCCTCGCCGAAGGTCACCCCCACGGCCCCGTAGGCGCGGCCGCGGAAGATCCGGCCGTCCTCCAGGACGAGTACCGCGGGAACCTTCGAGGCTCCCCTTGTGGAGGTCGTCATCGTGCGCCTTCCGTTTCCGTCTTGTCCGTCTTGTTGATCATGGAGTTAATGGCGTCGACCCACTCGTTGTGCTCGGCCGCGTGGTCGGAGCGGAAGCCGGAGTCGATCAGCTTGTCCCCGTGTTCCCAGGTCACGATCAGCAGGCCGCCCTCGGTGAGGACCTTGCCGGCGATGCCCTTGCCGAGCACGGCCTCCCGCAGCGCGGAGACCGGGACGAAGAAGTCGGTCGCACCGGGGCGTACGACGTCCAGTCCCGCGTCCGTCAGCGTGAGCTCGACCCGGCTGCGGGTGCCCAGGCCGTGCGCCACGATGCGGTCGAGCCACTGCCCGGCGGTGGTGGAGCCGTGGTAGCGGCCGCTCATCGTCAGTCTCGCCGCACCGAGGTCGTCCGGCGCGTCGGGCAGCTCGGGCAGGTCGCTCTGGAGCGTGCCGCGCCACTTCCAGCCCTCGCGCATCAGCCAGTAGATGAGCGCGACGAACAGCGCCAGCCCCACGAGCCAGCCGATGCGCGCGGCCCAGTCGGTGACCTCGGCCGATTCCTTCTCGGCGGCGAGACCGTTGGCGAGCAGGATTACAGGTGTCACGTGAGCTTCCCGTCGACGAGCGTGGCCTTGCCCCGGAGCCACGTGTGCGTCACACGGCCCGGCAGCTCACGCCCCTCGTACGGGGTGTTCCGGCTGCGCGAGGCGAAGCCCGCGGGGTCCACGGACCCACGGTATGCCGTGTCGACGAGCGTGAGGTTGGCGGGCTCACCAGCCGAGACGGGTCGCCCGTGGCCCTTCGCCTGCCCGATCTCGGCGGGCTTGACGGACATGCGCTCGGCGACCCCGGCCCAGGTGAGGAGCCCGGTGTCCACCATGGTCTCCTGCACCACTGACAACGCGGTCTCCAGGCCCACCATCCCCATGGCGGCCGCGGCCCACTCGCAGTCCTTGTCCTCGTGCGGGTGCGGGGCGTGGTCGGTGGCGACGATGTCGATCGTGCCGTCGGCGAGCGCCTCACGCAGGGCGAGGACGTCGCGCTCGGTGCGCAGCGGCGGGTTGACCTTGTAGACCGGGTTGTAGGTCCGGACGAGCTCGTCCGTCAGCAGCAGGTGGTGCGGGGTGACCTCGGCGGTGACGTCGATGCCGCGGGACTTGGCCCAGCGGACGATCTCGACGGAGCCGGCGGTCGACAGATGGCAGATGTGGACGCGGGAGCCGACGTGCTCGGCGAGCAGGACGTCCCGGGCGATGATCGATTCCTCGGCCACCGCGGGCCAGCCCCCGAGCCCCAGCTCGGCGGAGACGATGCCCTCGTTCATCTGGGCGCCCTCGGTCAGCCGCGGCTCCTGCGCGTGCTGGGCGACGACCCCGCCGAAGGCCTTCACGTACTCCAGGGCGCGTCGCATGATCACCGCGTCGTCGACGCACTTGCCGTCGTCGGAGAAGACGGTGACACCGGCGGCCGACTCGTGCATGGCACCGAGCTCGGCGAGCTTCTTGCCCTCCAGGCCGACCGTGACGGCGCCGATGGGCTGCACGTCGCAGTACCCGTGCTCCTGGCCGAGCCGGTAGACCTGCTCGACCACACCGGCGGTGTCGGCGACCGGGAAGGTGTTGGCCATGGCGAACACGGCGGTGTAACCGCCGGAGGCCGCCGCGCGCGTGCCGGTGAGCACGGTCTCGGAGTCCTCGCGGCCGGGCTCGCGCAGATGGGTGTGCAGGTCGACGAGGCCCGGCAGAAGAACCTTGCCGTCGGCCTCGACGACCTCGGCGCCCTCGTCCGAGAGCCCCTGGCCGACCGCCTCGATGAGATCACCGTTGATCAGGACGTCCTGCGGCTCGCCGCCGAGCACCTTCGCACCACGGATCAGGATCTTGCTCATGTCTCTTACTTCTCCTCGATACGGGTGTGGCTGACGGCGGGCTCGTTTCCACCCAGCAGCAGGTACAGAACGGCCATCCGGATGGAGACTCCGTTTGCGACCTGCTCCACGACGGTGCAGCGGTCGGAGTCGGCGACCTCGGCGGTGATCTCCATACCCCGGACCATCGGGCCGGGGTGCATCACGATGGCGTGCTCGGGCATCCGCGCCATGCGGTCGCCGTCGAGGCCGTAGCGCCGCGAGTACTCGCGCTCGGTCGGGAAGAACGCGGCGTTCATGCGCTCGCGCTGCACACGCAGCATCATCACCGCGTCGGACTTGGCGAGCGTGCTGTCCAGGTCGTACGACACCTCGCACGGCCAGGTCTCGACGCCGACCGGCACCAGGGTCGGCGGCGCGACGAGGGTGACCTCGGCGCCGAGGGTGTGCAGCAGGTCGACGTTGGAGCGGGCGACCCGGCTGTGCAGGACGTCCCCGACGATCGTGATGCGCTTGCCGGACAGGTCCTGGCCGAGCCCGGCGTCCCGTCCGATGAGCCGCCGGCGCATCGTGAAGGCGTCCAACAGGGCCTGCGTGGGGTGCTGGTGAGTGCCGTCACCGGCGTTGATGACGGCGGCGTCGATCCAGTCGGAGGTGGCGAGCCGGTACGGCGCTCCGGAGGCGCCGTGCCGGATGACGACGGCGTCGACGCCCATGGCCTCCAGGGTCTGGGCGGTGTCCTTCAGGGACTCGCCCTTGGAGACGCTCGATCCCTTGGCGGTGAAGTTGATGACATCGGCCGAGAGGCGCTTCTCGGCGGCCTCGAACGAGATACGCGTGCGCGTGGAGTCCTCGAAGAAGAGGTTGACGATCGTGCGGCCGCGCAGGGTCGGCAGCTTCTTGATCGGCCGGTCGGCGACCCGGGCCATCTCCTCGGCGGTGTCGAGGATCAGGACGGCGTCGTCGCGGGTGAGGTCGGCGGCCGAGATGAGATGACGCTGCATCTGTCAGGCTCCGTAGGGAAGTTCAGTGGGAGATTCCGGGCAGGCGAGGGCACACCGAAAGGCGCGCGCGGACGTCTGCTACTGGGTCGGCTTGGCACCGAGCAGCACGGTGTCGCGACCGTCCTCCTCGGCGAGCTGGACCTTGACCGTCTCCCGCAACGACGTGGGGAGGTTCTTGCCGACGTAGTCGGCGCGGATGGGCAGTTCGCGGTGGCCGCGGTCGACGAGGACCGCGAGCTGCACCGCGCGCGGACGCCCGATGTCGTTCAGGGCGTCGAGGGCGGCGCGGATGGTGCGGCCGGAGAAGAGCACGTCGTCGACGAGGACGACGAGGCGGCCGTCGATGCCGTCACCGGGAATCTCGGTGCGGGCCAGCGCACGCGGCGGGTGCATGCGCAGGTCGTCGCGGTACATGGTGATGTCGAGCGAACCGACCGGAATCTTGCGGTCGGTGATCTCCTCCAGCTTGGCGGCGAGCCGCTGGGCGAGGAAGACGCCTCGGGTCGGAATGCCGAGGAGCACCACGTCGTCGGCGCCCTTGGCGCGTTCGACGATCTCGTGGGCGATCCGGGTCAGCACGCGTGCGATGTCGGGGCCTTCGAGAACGGGCCGCGCATCGGTCGACGCGTCCTGCTGGATGTCCTGCTGGTTCTGCTGCTTGTCCATAAGAAACGGACCTCCTTCTCCGCCTCACGGGACGGACCTTAAAGGACGTCGGAATTGCGCCATCCACGGTATCAGGCCCGGAGGACACCCCCGATCACCCCCATGGCCTAATCGGCCACCGCCACCACGGAAGAGTCGGTGCGGCTCATTCGGCTTGACGCAGAAGAGTAACGCTGCGTAACCTCACAGTGAGTTACCAGCCGCGCGGTACGGCGCCCCTGCCGGCCGCGTCGACACAGTGCCGGGGAGCTATATGTCCAGCGAATACGCCAAACAGCTCGGGGCCAAGCTCCGGGCCATCCGCACCCAGCAGGGCCTTTCCCTCCACGGTGTCGAGGAGAAGTCCCAGGGACGCTGGAAGGCGGTCGTGGTCGGTTCGTACGAGCGCGGCGACCGTGCCGTGACCGTGCAGCGCCTCGCCGAGTTGGCGGATTTCTACGGTGTGCCCGTTCAGGAACTGCTGCCGGGCACCACGCCGGGCGGCGCCGCCGAGCCGCCGCCGAAGCTGGTCCTCGACCTGGAGCGGCTGGCCCACGTGCCGGCCGAGAAGGCGGGCCCCCTCCAGCGCTACGCCGCGACGATCCAGTCGCAGCGCGGTGACTACAACGGCAAGGTGCTCTCGATCCGCCAGGACGACCTGCGCACACTCGCCGTCATCTACGACCAGTCGCCCTCGGTCCTCACCGAGCAGCTGATCAGCTGGGGCGTGCTCGACGCGGACGCGCGTCGCGCGGTGTCCCACGAGGAGAGCTGAGCCGCTTCCCGCCTCAGCAGAAACGTGCCGCCGGGGTGGCCGGAACTTCATGGTTCCGGCCACCCCGGCGGCTTTCTGCGCTCCTCAGGAGTCTCCCGGGCACCGATACCGGCACGGATACGCCAGGGGCCCACAGCGCGCACGCTGTGGGCCCCTGGCGATGTCGTACCTCTGCTTACGCCTCTTCGCGGCGCAGCGTGGGCTTCAGGTCCTTGAGACGGCCGAGGAGGCCGTTCACGAACGCCGGGGACTCGTCCGTGGAGAACTCCTTGGCGATCTCGACCATCTCGTCGAGCACGACCGCGTCCGGGGTCCCGTCGACCCAGATCAGCTCATAGGCGCCGAGCCGCAGGATGTTGCGGTCGACGACCGGCATCCGGTCCAGCGTCCAGCCGACCGAGTACTGCGCGATCAGCTCGTCGATGCGCTTCGCGTGCTGCGCGTAGCCCTCGACCAGCTGCATGGTGTACTCGCTCACCGGCGGCTGCCGGGTGTCGGTCCGGGAGAGCCGGATCCAGTCCGCGAGGACCGTCAGGACGTCTGCCCCGCGCTGGTCGCCCTCGAAGAGGATCTGGAAGGCGCGCTTGCGGGCCGTGTTGCGGGCAGCCACGGTTAGCTGTTCACCCGGCCGAGGTAGTCGCTCGTGCGGGTGTCGACCTTGATCTTCTCACCGGTGGTGATGAAGAGCGGGACCTGGATCTGGTGGCCGGTCTCCAGGGTGGCGGGCTTGGTGCCACCGGTGGAGCGGTCGCCCTGGACGCCCGGCTCGGTCTCCTGGATGACGAGCTCGACGGCGGCCGGCAGCTCGACGAAGAGCACCTCGCCCTCGTGCTGCGCGACGGTGGCGGTGAAGCCCTCGATCAGGAAGTTGGCGGCGTCGCCGACGGCCTTGCGGTCGACCATGAGCTGGTCGTAGGTCTCCATGTCCATGAAGACGAAGTACTCGCCGTCCATGTACGAGAACTGCATGTCGCGCTTGTCGACAGTGGCCGTCTCGACCTTGACGCCGGCGTTGAACGTCTTGTCGACGACCTTGCCGGAGAGCACGTTCTTCAGCTTGGTGCGCACGAAGGCCGGGCCCTTGCCGGGCTTGACGTGCTGGAACTCGACGACGGACCAGAGCTGGCCTCCGTCGAGCTTGAGCACGAGGCCGTTCTTGAGGTCGTTCGTGGAAGCCACGGTTGCGGAATCTCCTGGACTGACGTGGACGACCCCGGCGCACGCGCGTAGCGGAAACTACAGCGCGAGCAGCTCCTTGGTCGTGATGGTGAGTAGCTCGGGTCCGCCGTCCGCCTCGGGGCGTACGACGAGCGTGTCATCGATCCGGACACCGCCCCGGCCCGGGAGGTGGACCCCCGGTTCGACGGTGACCGGCACGCAAGCGTCCAGTTTACCCATGGCCGCGGGGGCCAACTGCGGGTCCTCGTCGATTTCGAGTCCGACGCCGTGTCCGGTCAGGGTCGGCAGGCTCTCTCCGTACCCGGCGGAGTCCAGCACCTGGCGTGCCGCACGGTCCACGTCGCGGTAGGCGACGCCGGGTGCGAGGCTCTCCCGTCCGGCGCGCTGAGCGGCGAAGACGAGGTCGTAGAGCTCGATCTGCCAGTCGGCGGGGGACGTGCCGATCACGAAAGTACGGCCGATCTCACACCGGTAGCCGCGGTACGTCGCGCCGAGGCAGACGGAGAGGAAGTCGCCCTCCTCCACGCGCCGGTCGGTGGGGTGGTGAGCGCGGCGGCCCGAGTGGGGGCCGGTGGCGACGGAGGTGGGGAAGGCCGGCCCGTCGGCGCCGTGGTCGACGAGACGGCGTTCGAGTTCGAGGGCGAGATGCCGTTCGGTACGGCCGACGAGGATGGATTCGAGGAGCTCGCCGAGGGCCTGGTCGGCGATCTCGGCGCCGATGCGCAGGCAGGAGAGCTCCTCCTCGTCCTTGACGACGCGGAGCTGCTCCACGGCGCCGCCCAGTTCGGCGAGGCGCAGACGGGGGACGACGGAGCGGATCTCCCTGTGCCGGGCCACCGTGAGGTGGTGTTCCTCCACGGCGAGCGAGTCCGCGCCCTGCGCCGCGGCGAAGTCGGCCGCCGCGACGGCGGGGTCGCCTCCGGCTCCGGGCAGGGTGTGCAGCCGCAGTGCCTCGTCCGGGCGGCCGTCGCTGGGACGGTCCTCCGGCGGGCCGGTGCACACGAGCAGGTCCTCGGTCTTGCCGAGCAGCAGGACGGCGCCCCGGGGGGCGGCGCCGGACAGGTAGCGCACGTTGGCGGGGCGCGTGACCAGTGCTGCCGCGCTACCGGCCGCGTTGCACTGTGCCCTCAGTTTGGAGCGGCGGGCCGCGTAGACCTCTGACATGAGACGAGCGTAGGAGCGGTGTCTGGTTTGTGCCGGTTGAGGGGGTGCCAATGGGGGGTGCGTGCCGCCCGCGAGCCGGTGGGGGCTTGTCGCGCCCACGCGGCGGAGCCGCAAACCGATACAGCCCCGCGCCCCCGAAAGCCAAAAGCCCTTACCAGCTGGGCGGGCTTGCGATGGACCGTGCGAGTACGTCGTCGAGGACCTGGGCGGTCTGGGGAACGTCCAGCTGCGAGTTGTCGATGATCGGCAGGCCGGACCCGTACCACCCCGCCATACGGCCGTGGATACGGGCGACCTCCTCGTCCGTGAGCCGGCGGTTGCCCGAGCGTTCGGCGTTGCGTTCCAGGACGATCTCCAGGCCCGGCAGCAGGACCACGGGGAGGAGCCCGGGGCCCACGTGGCGCTTCCAGCCGCCGAGGCCGACCACCGGGCGGTCCGGGAAGACGGCGTCGTCGAGGATGCAGGAGATGCCGTTGGCCAGGAAGTTGCGGGCGGCGAAGCCGCAGGTGCGGCGGGCCAGGCGGTACTGGGCCTCGGAGTGGTCGTTCCACCCGGACTGGGGGTCGGCGAACCCGGAACGGACCCATTCGCGGACGTCGTCGAGGCTGATGTGGGCGGTGGGCACCCGGCGGTGCTCGGCCCAGTACTTGGCGACGCTGGTCTTGCCCGCGCCGGCGGGTCCGATGAGCAGCACCGCGAGGGTCGTGGCCGTCGGGTCGGGCATGGCCGCGGCGGGCGGGCTGCTGGGCACGCCGACCGGGCCGCCGGGCGGCAGCGGGACATGACCGGTGGTGTCCGGGGCCGGGGGCGCCGACGGATGCGGTGCCGTCGGCTGGTGCGGCGGGGCGTGCGGCGCGGAGGGGTGCTGGGGTGGGGGCTGGTGCGACGGAGGCACGAAACCCGGGGCCGGTGGCGGTGGGGGCACCGGGGCGGGGCCCTGCTGCGCGCCCGGGTGCTGGGGACCCGGGTGGTGTGCGGCCGGCGACCAGCCGACGGCCGGTCCGTGCCCCGGCTGGTGGGGCGGCGGCAGCGGAGAACCCACTGCGTGCTGCATCCGGTGCCACTCCGTCTCGTACAAGGCAATGGGCGCTGGCCGAGCGGGTACGGACCCGCTCCTTACCGAACGGTACCGTCCCCGGTCGCCGTTTGGTGAACGGCCGGGGACGGCCCTAAGTGCCCGGGACCGCAAGGCACATGGGACGGAGGGGGTCGCGGTCGGCTACTGGCCCACTTCTCCGTACGCGGCCAGCAGGACGGCCGGGTCCGGGCCCTCCATGACGGTGGGCTTGCCCAGTCCGTCCAGGACGATGAAGCGCAGCAGGTCACCGCGGGACTTCTTGTCGACCTTCATGGTCTCCAGCAGCTTGGGCCACTGGTCGTAACGGTAGTGCAGCGGCAGGCCGACCGATTCGAGGACCGTGCGATGGCGGTCCGCCGTCGCGTCGTCCAACCGGCCCGCCAGGCGGCCGAGTTCGGCGGCGAAGTGCATGCCGACGGAGACCGCGGCGCCGTGCCGCCACTTGTAGCGCTCGTTCTTCTCGATGGCGTGGGCGAGCGTGTGGCCGTAGTTGAGGATCTCCCGCAGGCCCGACTCCTTGAGGTCGGACGAGACGACCTCGGCCTTGACCCGGATGGACCGCTCGATCAGCTCGGCCGTGTGCGGGCCCGCCGGAGTGCGCGCGGCCTGCGGGTCGGACTCGATGAGCTCCAGGATCGCCGGGTCGGCGATGAAGCCGGCCTTGATGATCTCGGCGAGGCCGGAGACGTAGTCGTTGACCGGGAGGGAGTCCAGCGCGGCCAGGTCGCACAGGACGCCGGCCGGCGGGTGGAAGGCGCCGACGAGGTTCTTGCCCTCGGCGGTGTTGATGCCGGTCTTGCCGCCGACGGCCGCGTCGACCATCGCCAGGACGGTGGTGGGGATGGCGATCCAGCGCACCCCGCGCAGCCAGGTGGCGGCCACGAAACCGGCGAGGTCCGTGGTCGCGCCGCCGCCGACGCCCACCACGACGTCGGTGCGGGTGAAGCCGGACTGCCCGAGCGCCTTCCAGCAGTAGGCGGCGACCTCGGCGGTCTTGGCCTCCTCCGCGTTGGGCACCTGGATGGCGACGACGTCGTAGCCCTGTTCGGCGAGGTCGCCCCGCAGGGCCTCGCCGGTCTCGGCGAGCGCCTCGGGGTGCACGATCGCCACCCGCTTGGCCTTGTCGCCGATCAACCCGCCGAGCTCGCCCAGGAGTTGACGACCCACCAGGACCTCGTACGGCTCGCTGCCCGCGGTGCCGCCGACCTGGATCCGGGTCACTGCCTCACTCATGCCTGCTTCAACTCCAGTGCGTCCAGGGCGACTTCGGTGACTTCTTCGGGCGTACGACCGTCCGTCGCGACGACCGCGGTGGCGATGCCCTCGTAGAGGTGCCGCCGCGCCTCCATCAGCTCGCGCCACTGCTTGCGCGGGTTGACCGCGAGCAGCGGGCGGGCCGCGTTGAGGCCGGTGCGCTTGACGGCCTCCTCGACGTCCATCGAGAGGTAGACGACCGGCAGCCCGGCGAGCGACGCGCGCGTGTCCTCGTCGAGGATCGCGCCGCCACCGAGGGCGAGGACGCCGTCATGCTCGGTCAGCGCCCGCTGTACCGCCGCCTTCTCGATGGCGCGGAAGGCGGGCTCGCCCTCGTCGACGAAGATCTCGGCGATGGTCCGGTCCTGCTCGGCGACGATGTCGTCGTCGGTGTCCCGGTAGCGCACGCCGAGCCGCTCGGCGAGCAACTGCCCGACGGTGGACTTGCCCACGCCCATCGGGCCGACGAG
>JABFXD010000853.1 GCA_013361925.1 Streptomyces sp.
CAGCACCAGCGCCGCCCCGCCGATCACCACCAGCGCCACCGCGACGCCCGTGATCACCGGGGTGACGCTCGACGCGCCGGTCTCGGCGAGGTTGGTGCCGGTGGCGGCGGTGCCGCCGACGGTCGCCGGGCTCGGTTCGCTGAGGGTCTGGGTGCTGTCGCCGCCGGTCTCGTTGCCCTGGGTCTGGCAGTCGAGGACGCCGGTGAAGCGCTTCTCGAGGCCGCCGGGGCCGGTGATCGTGAAGTCGTACGCCTGGTCCTCCTGGAGCGGAACCGTCACCGTCTGCGACGCACCCGCCGGGATGCTGTGCTCGACCCCCAGCAGTTCGAAGGTGAACGGCTCGTCGCCCTCGTTGGCCGCGGTGACGTCGATGCCGCCCTCGGCGCAGTTCTTCGCCGCGGAGAGGGCCGGTATCGCACCCTTGTCGGCCCAGGTCGCACTCGCCGTCGCCGACACCGTCGACTCGCTGGAGCCGGCCAGGATCTGCGTCTGGCTCCTGCTCTCGGAGGTGAAGGCGCGGCCCACCGGCACGGTCGTGGAGGCCTGCACGGTCAGCTCCGCCGTGCCCGCCGCCGCGTCCTCGGGGACCTCGAAGAAGATCTGGCTGCCGTTCTTCGCCGAGGTGAGGTCCATCCCGTTCTTGCCGACGATCCGCACCCCGCTGGTGGCGGCGTCCGCCGGCGGGGTCACCGTCACGCTGTCCGCGTCGGTGCGCACCGTCACCGGGCCGAGCAGCCCGCCGGAGCGTCCGGAGACCGCGGCCGGCGACAGCGTCAGCGAGGCCTGGGGCTCCGCCAGCGACCGAGCGCTGTCGTGGAGATAGTCGGCGAGCTTCTCGGCCTGCGGGTCGGCGGCGTCGACATCGGCGCCGTCCGAGTAGCGCCAGATGGCGACCTGCGTGCCGGCCGCCGCGTCCTGCTCGGTGAGGCCGCCGGCGACGCCCGCCTTCTCGGCGAGCGCCGCGAGGTCGTTCACCTGCGGGTAGGAGTTCTGCAGGATCCAGCGGATCTTGCCGGCGTCCTTGTTGGCGCCCAGCGAGGTGCCGCTCCAGGGCGTCTCGTGGTACTTGGCTTCCCGCTGGGTCGGGTTGTAGAGGTCGACGCAGTAGGTCTGGAGCATGCCGCCGCCCTCGACGGCCATCTCGAACAGACCGGCCGAGACCTCCAGGTCCCCGGAGTCGTCGTGTATGACGGCCGTGCCGTACGTCTTCAGGCCGCCTATGGTGGCGGTCGCCCCGCCCTGGATCTGCGCCGTCCCGTCACCGGCCACGGCCGTGCCGGCACCGGCCAGCACCCCGGCCGCGACCAGCCCGGACACCAGCGTCCCGGCGACGAGCCGGGCCACCCCTCGGCCGCGAGCCGGCCGTCGCGTCCTGGGCGCAGTGAGCGAAGAAAACACAGAATTCCCCTTCAGGCAGGACCCGTTGACGTGGGGGGAACGGTCCCACCAGCAGAATCAGAAGCCCCGAGAGCCACGTTCGGCATCCTAAGGAAGCGCCGCACCACGGTTCCCGGTGATGCCGTCGCACGGCCGATCCGACTCGGAATCGTTATCGCCAAGATCACTCGCGAGCAGGGCTTATCGACAAATCCACCGGGGTCGTTCGGGGCGCATTCGCCGATAAGCCGCAGTTCGGTACGGCGGCGCGCTCAGCTCCGCTGACGTCATGTCACCGCGACGGGCTCCGTCCCCTGTTGAACAGCACCGTCACCGACAGGCGTCTCCCAGTCCGGCTCCGCCTGCCCGGCCCCGCCCGGCGCATCCGTCGACCCCACCACCCCCGAGTCCGGTTTCTGCGCCCGTCGGAACATCGCCGTCCCCCGCGCCAGGTCGTGCCCGATCGCCACCGCGTCGATGTCGGCCGAGGTCCAGTTCTGCCCCTCGCGCACGTCCGACCTCACCTTCAGCCTGCCCTGGACCACCACCGGGTCGCCCACGTTCAGCGACGCCGCCGCGTTCGTGGCGAGCTGCCGATTGGCCCACACCGTGAAGAAGTTGGTGTGCCCGTCCGTCCAGGTGCTCTTCTCGCGGTCCCAGTAGCGCTGCGTCACCGCCAGCCGGAACCGCGCCGACGGCCCGGCCGCCAGCTCCCGGTACACCGGCTGCGTCGCCACGTTCCCCACCACACACACGATCGTCTCGTTCATCGCGAATCCCTCCCTCGCCCGGCCATCCACGCCGGACGGACAGCGGACACGCGCACGGGCCCGTCCCGTACGGCTGCGTCCGTCCTTGCCGCGCCGACCGCGTACGCCGCGATCACCGCGGAGCCAGACTGCCTCCGCCGAGCAGATCCCGCCGAGCCCTGTGGACCCCCACCCCACCTGTGGAAAACCCCACCACCGAAACGAGCGAC
>JABFXD010000363.1 GCA_013361925.1 Streptomyces sp.
ATCGCGCTGCCGACGATCAGGGGGACGGCCACGGCGCCGGCGTACATGGCGAGTACGTGTTGGAGGCCGAAGGCGAGGAGGTGGCGGGCGGGTGGGACTTCGTCGACAGGGTGCGCGGGTGCGGTTTGCGTCATGGCCGAGAACCGTAGGCTCCTTGAACAGATTGTTGATTTCGGGGGTGTTGCGGGTTCGTTTCTCGGTGCGGGTTGTGTGTGGTTGCTCGCGCAGTTCCCCGCGCCCCTAAGAGCCTTGGCCGCGTGCGGCGCTCATCAGTGAACCCCAGTCGGGGAGTTTCACCACTGCCCGTCCCAGCGATGCCCCGAGTGCCGCCTCCGCCTGTTCGATGGCGCACCAGCCCGGCCATTCGACCGGCTCGATGCCGTCTGCCCGCAATGCCGCGAGGGGATCACCCGGGCGTTCTTCCCGTACGAGCATGTCCGCGTCCTCCAGCAGCGACGTCACCGTCTCCTTCGCGCACGGCCTGTTCGTGCCGATGACTCCCGTCGGGCCCCGCTTGATCCAGCCGGCCACGTACTCGCCCGGCGCCACCGCGCCCTCGCGCAGGACGCGGCCGGCGAGATGGGGGACCGTGCCGGTTCGCGCGTCGAACGGCAGGCCCTCCAGGGGGATTCCGCGGTACCCCACCGAGCGCAGCACCAACTGGGCCTCGATGTCCTCGTACCGGCCCGTGCCGGTCACCCCGCCCTGGCCGTCCGGCACCGTCCGTTCGAAGCGCACCGCGCCCACGCGCCCCGCCTCGGCGAGGAGTTCGACCGGGCGGAGGAAGAACCGCACGTGGATGCGGCGCGGGCTCTGCGTCGGTGGCGACTGGGCCCAACTCCGCAACACCTCCACGTTGCGGCGCTGGGCGGCGGGCAGGGCCGCGGGGTCCGAGTAGGCCGGGTCGAGCGCCAACTCCTGCGGATCCACGGCGACCCGCGCCTTTGGCAGGCCGCCCAGCTCGCGCAGCTCCTTGGTGGTGAAGCGGGCTTGGGAGGGACCTCGGCGGCCCACCATGTGGACGTCCGTCACCCGGCTCGCGGCCAGTGCGGTGAGCGCCGGCTGGGGCATGTCCGTGGGGCTCAGCTCCGCGGCGCCGCGGGCCAGCATCCGTGCCACGTCGACCGCGACGTTCCCGACGCCGATCACCACCGCCGAGCGGGCCGCGCGGACGAAGCCGTCGTCCACGGCGTCCGGGTGGGCGCTGTACCAGGACACGAACTGGGTGGCCGAGAAGCTGCCCGGCAGGTCCTCGCCGGGGATGCCGAGGTGCCGGTCGGTGGCGGCGCCCACGCAGTACACGACGGCGTGGTAGAGCTCCCGCAGCCGGGGGGTCGGCACTCCGTCGGCGCCGATCCGGACACCGCCGAGGAAGCGGACCCGCTCGTGCTCCAGGACGGTGCGGAGGTTGCTCTGGAGGGACTTGATCTTCTCGTGGTCGGGTGCCACGCCGTAGCGGACGAGCCCGTAGGGGCACGGCAGACGGTCCAGGACGTCGACGTACACCGAGGGGTCCAGCTGGACGAGGCTCTGGGCGGTGTAGCACCCGCTCGGCCCGGAGCCGACGACGGCGACACGAAGCACGGCGGTACTCCTTACCCGTGGGATCAGAGCAGATCGCTGATGTCTCCAGCATCGCACCGTCGCTGCTGCGCTGACAGGGTGCTGTACGGAGCGGGGGACGCGTGTCCGTTGGTATGGAAAGTGATCATGCGGTTACGTTGCGTGTGTGCTGGAAGCATCGTTTCTTAATCTTTCTGATCGTTGTCCGACGGACGGTGCGGTGTCCGTGTGGCCCGCGTGGGAAGTGCGGGAGGACGAGGGTGCGACCTCGTGGTTCCACGTCCGGCTGGCGTTCACCGACGGCGCCCGGGTCGACCTGCTGGCCGTGGTGTCCGACGGAGGCGTCTCCCTGGAGGACGTGCGGGCCCAGCCGGCGCTCTCCCTCGACGACCTCGGGGTGCTCGGCGACTGGGTCGAGGGCCCGCTCTTCGAGGCGTGCGGCCTCGGGCCGGTGCCGGAGGAGGGTGAGCCGGGCGTCTCACGGCGGGCCCGGCCCGCGTGGCCGCGGGGCATCGAGGGGCGGTGGCTCGTCGCGCAGGAGTACCGCGCCGCCCAGGAAGAGGGCGTGGACCCGGTGCTCGCGGTGATGTGCGCGACCGGGCACAGCCGCCGCAAGTCGCTGAGGATGATCGCGCAGGCGCGTGACGCGGGGTACCTGACGCCACGTCACGCACGGCGCTGAACAGGGCCGTTACCGCAGCACCGGCGTCACAGCATGTCCCGCATCCGGGAGATCTCGCTCGTCTGCTGGGCGACCACGTCGTCGGCCATCTCCTCGACGCGGATGTTGT
>JABFXD010001013.1 GCA_013361925.1 Streptomyces sp.
CGTCAACGCGCCATGCGCGAACTCGGCGTGAAGTCGCCCGGAATCGACTGCCCGCGCGCCTGTGGTGCGCACGCGGGTGCGAATGACACGCTGGGCATATGAAGATCCCTTTTCTGGGCAGCCGGCGCAAGGAACCCGGGGCGCACGACGCCGAGGGCATCGCGGAACTCCTCGCCGAGTGCGAGCTGCTGCGCCGCCAAGCGGCCCGGTCCGGAGTCCAACTCGACGACACCGCCGACTCGTTGGAGGCCCTCGACCAGCTGGTGCCGCGCTGGCGGGACGACGCCGAGGTGCTGGAGTGGCTCGGCAACGACGCCGGGCTCTATCTCGGGACGGTGATCGTGCGGACCGTGCCGGGCGCCGTGTGGGGGATCCGCGCCGACGGCCAGCCCGTGATCCGGCTCGCCTCCGGCCGGGAGTTCGACGTCGTCGCCGACGGTCATGAGTGGGCGGCGAGCGGAGTGCCCGAACTCTCCCAGCTGTACGCCGAGGTGGCGGAGGCGTAGGGCGGACGGCGCGCACATAAACGGGGCGTAAATACGGCTAATGCCCGAAAAGTGCGTGTCGTGCGCTCACTCCGGGCTTGCCTGGATAGTTTGCGGCAATCGCGACACAGCTGAGAGTGGGTAGGGCTGGGCATGGCCGTCGATCCGTTGATCGAGCTGCGTGACGTCAACAAGTACTACGGGGAGCTGCATGTCCTGCAGGACATCAACCTCACCGTCGGCAAGGGGGAGGTGGTCGTGGTCATCGGCCCGTCGGGGTCGGGGAAGTCGACACTGTGCAGGGCGATCAACCGGCTGGAGACCATCCGGTCCGGCGAGATCCGGCTGGACGGACAGCCGCTGCCGACGGAGGGCAAGGCCCTCGCGCAGCTCCGTGCCGAGGTCGGCATGGTCTTCCAGTCCTTCAACCTCTTCGCCCACAAGACGGTTCTTCAGAACATCTCGCTGGCCCAGGTCAAGGTCCGCAGACGGAAGAAGGACGAGGCCGACCAGCGCTCGCGCCAACTCCTGGACCGTGTCGGCCTCGCCGACCAGGCCGACAAGTACCCGGCGCAGCTCTCCGGCGGCCAGCAGCAGCGCGTGGCCATCGCCCGCGCCCTCGCCATGGAACCCAAGGCCCTGCTCTTCGACGAGCCGACCTCGGCCCTCGACCCGGAGATGATCAACGAGGTCCTCGAGGTCATGCGGCAACTCGCCCACGACGGTATGACCATGGTCGTCGTCACCCATGAGATGGGCTTCGCCCGCGCCTCCGCCAACCGCGTCGTCTTCATGTCCGACGGCCGCATCATCGAGGACCGTGCCCCCGACGCCTTCTTCACCCACCCCGAGACCGACCGCGCCAAGGACTTCCTCTCCAAGATCCTCAAGCACTGACCAGGGAGCGCCGCGCCCCGCACCTCGACTACGATATGCCGTTCATCGCCGATGACGGCGATCTCGCTGCTACCGGGTGGCGGTCCCTCCGGTCCCCCCACGGCCCCGAGACCGTAGGGGGTGGCAGCTCACAAAAGCCATACCCGCCCGGCGCGTAGGCCGGAGATCACTGCTCGCGCAGCGGGATCGACACGTACGACGGGTCGGTCGCCGGTGAGGAGAAGGTCAGCTGCGCGCCGGACGGGTTGTGCTCGATGTAGAGCGGGTCGACCGTGTCGACGACCAGCGCCAGACGGTGCCCCGCCGGGACGTCGTAGGCCGTGGAGTACAGCTCCAGGTCGAGGCCGAACGACGTGCCGGGCGTCCGTCCGTGGAAGGTGTACGGCGCGTGGGAGACCAGCTTGCCGAGGCCGAGCGGCCCCACGTCGTAGAGGTAGGCGACGAGGGTGCCGCTCTCCTTCGTCGGGGTGACCGTCGTGTGCAACTCGGCCGTGCCGCGCACCTGTTGGGCCGTCGCGTACTTCCCCGACTGCCACACGGCCGCCCAGCGCCGGGGAAGCAGGGGGATCGAGGCGACCGGGGGGAGTTGGGCGACCTGGTCGAGGATGCTGGAGAGGAAGACGACTCCACCGTCGGCCCCGGAGTCGACGTTCGTGTGGATCGTGGTCGTGCCGGACAGGGCGAGCTTCCTCGTCGTCGCGCCGACCGACTTCCAGTCCGGGTAGCCCTCGTAGCCGCCGGTGGAACGGGACTTGAGCTGGACCGGCTGCTCCTTGTCGATGCCGTTCGCCGAACCCTTGAGGTAGCGGTCGAA
The DNA here is from genome assembly GCA_013361925.1 of Streptomyces sp. Lineage (GTDB taxonomy): Bacteria > Actinomycetota > Actinomycetes > Streptomycetales > Streptomycetaceae > Streptomyces. Next base: position 2,197 of record JABFXD010001013.1, read on the forward strand.
CCAGCGCTCGGTGTCCGTCCACACGTCGTTGGGCAGCCCGAACAGGCCCGTCAGCTCGGCGGTCGCGTGGTCGCCGGGGCGGAACTCCAGTCTCTTGGGGCCGGTCAGCTTCTCGTAGAAGTCCGCGTACTGGTTGGGCGGGAAGATCGAGTCGCCCCAGGCGTTGGCCATCATGACCGCCGCGCCGTTCTTGTTCAGCTGATCCACATATGTGGCGGCCGAACGTTTCTTCCCCCAGTTGAGCATGTCCTGTTCCTTGGACAGGTTGGAGGCGTAGAAGTTGTCGAAGATCTCCCGGAGTTCGGCGCTCTGCCGGCCCGTGACGACACTCGCCCCGTCCAGCAGCCCGGCCGCCTGGACGTGTTGCGTACGGCCCGAGTAGATCGAGTCGATCAGATCGGCCCAGCCGCTGAGCGCGGCGACCGCCTTGACGCGCTTGTCGTGGGCGGCGGCGAGCAGGCTGATGCCGGCGCCGTAGGAGACGCCGCCCATGCCGATGTGCGCCGCGTCGGCGGGGGTGTTGGCGAGCGCCCAGTCGATGACCTTGGAGGCGTCGGCTATGTCGGGCGGGCCCGCGACTTCTATCCGTCCGCCCGACTGCCAGAAGCCGCGTACGTTGTAACTGACCACGATGTAGCCGGAGTTCGCGAGCTTCTGCGCCTGCGCCAGATACTCGACCTGGGGCAGGCCCCAGCTCGTGGGGAACACGATCAGCGGATAGCGCCGCGAACCGTCCGCGCCGGCCGGCGTGATGACGTTCGCCTTGAGGACGGTGCCGCCGTCACCGGCGATGTCGACGAACCGTACGCCGCCCGTCGAGGCCTGGGCGGCCGGGGCGAACCCGAGGGCGCTACCGGCGATCAGTGTCGCGGAGACGGCGCCCACGGCGGTCGTGCGCAGGGCCTTGCGATGGTGTCCCACGGGTCACTCCTCACTCGTGTCAGTGCAAAGTGACCAGACGGTAACCTCGGCCGTTTACCCGAGGTAACCCGTCGGTAAGTTACGTGCCAGTAACGATTGTTGTCATGTGAATGAATTCAGGAGGCGCGGTGCGAGTTACGGGGAGCCGCAGGGGTGGGCAGCGGGGTCTGAGCCGCCCGGGTCACGTCCGCGACCAGTTCGGCGACATCGGGGCCGTACGCCTGTGAGTTGACCACCTTCAGCAGCAGCACGAACGAGTTGTTGCCGTGCTTGCGGGCCAGGCGTTCGTGGTTGCGGGCCAGATAGCGGGTGGCGGCCTGGTTGGTGATGGCGGTCTGGCCGCAGAACAGGAACACCGGCCGGCTCTGGCCCGGCTGTCCGGCCGTGAGCCGGGCCAGCAGCACGTGTTCGCTCTGTCCCTTCTCCATCCGGTAGCGCTCGCTGCCGATCTGGAAGGCCAGCCGGTCCGGCCCCGGCTCCGGATCGAGGTTCACCCGCACCCCGGGCAGCATGGCGTGCATATGGGCCGCCATGCGGCGGTTGGAGCCGGGCCCGCCCACGCAGAACTCCGTCCGCTCCCCGAAGCCCTGCCGCGCCGCGTCCTGGGTGATCACATCGGCGTGCGCGCCGCAGTCCTTGATGAGCGCGGAGAGTTCGAGGAGCGCGAAGACGTCGTAGCGGTGCACCGCGAGGTCGGGGCTGGCCGCGTCCCGGTTGACGACGAGCAGCGACTCCGAGTGGTCGGGCAGCCCGAAGAAGGCCTGCTTGCGCCGGAGTTTCCGCTTCCACAGATAGGTGCGGGCCAGCCAGCCGAGCGCGGCACTGATACCGGCGGCCAGCACGCCCAGGACGATGTTGCGCACGTCGTCATTCATGGGCGCGCATGCTAGCGGGCCCGGATGGCTGGTACGTACCCGTGTTCGATGTGTGGCGATCTCATGACAGCTGCCCTGAATGGGGCTGTCGAGCCCCCGGTGTTGTGGTTACGCTGCGCGGACGGTCCTGGCCTGGAGGTGCGCATGCGTCGCCCTGTCGCGCGGAAACTGTCGGTCCTGGCGGTCTCGGCCGCCGTGGTGTCAGTGGGGGCCGCGGCACCGCCGACGGCCGCGACCACACCACCGAAAGTGCCCGTCGCCGTCGGCTACGGCGGTGCCGTCGCCAGTGTCGACGCGGACGCCTCCGCGGCCGGCATCGAGGTGCTGAGAAAGGGCGGCAACGCCGTCGACGCCGCCGTCGCCACGGCCGCCGCGCTCGGCGTCACCGAGCCCTACTCCTCCGGCATCGGCGGGGGCGGCTACTTCGTCTACTACGACGCCAAGTCCCGTACGGTGCACACCATCGACGGCCGCGAGACCGCCCCGCTCACCGCCGGCTCCGACCTCTTCGTGGAGAACGGCCAGCCCCTCGCCTTCGCCGACGCGGTGACCAGCGGCCTGAGCGTGGGCACTCCCGGTACCCCCGCCACCTGGGAGACGGCGCTCGACGAGTGGGGCAGCAGATCGCTCGGCAGCGTGTTGAAGCCCGCCGAGAAGATCGCCCGCGACGGCTTCACCGTCGACGACACCTTCCGCGCGCAGACCGCCCTCAACGAGACCCGCTTCCGCTACTTCCCGGACACGGCGAAGCTGTTCCTGCCGAACGGCGCCCTCCCGGTCGTCGGCGCCACCTTCAAGAACCCCGATCTCGCCCGCACCTACGCCGAGTTGGGCAAGAAGGGCATCGGCGCGATCTACCACGGCGACCTCGGGGACGACATCCTCGACACCGTGAACCAACCGCCCGTGGACCCCGCTTCGGGCTGGAACGCCCGCCCCGGAGACCTGTCGGAGAAGGACCTCGCCGCGTACGAGGCGAAACTTCAGAAGCCGACGCGGACTTCGTACCGCGGTCTCGGCGTCTACTCCATCGCGCCCTCCTCCTCCGGCGGCACCACGGTCGGTGAGGCCCTCAACATCCTGGAGAACACCGACCTCTCCAAGGCGAGCGAGGCGCAGTACCTGCACCGCTACATCGAGGCCAGCCGGATCGCGTTCGCGGACCGCGGGCGCTGGGTCGGCGACCCCGCGTTCGAGGACGTACCCACGAAGGGGCTGCTCTCGCAGCGGTACGCCGATGAGCGGGCCGCGCTCATCAAGGACGACGCGGTGCTCACGAGCCCGGTGGCGCCCGGGGATCCGCGTAACCCCGGCTCCTCGGGGACGGCGGCGCCGACGACGTACGAAGGCGAGAACACCACGCATCTGACGGTGGCGGACAAGTGGGGGAACGTCGTCTCCTACACCCTCACCATCGAGCAGACCGGCGGCAGCGGGATCACCGTTCCCGGGCGTGGGTTCATCCTCAACAACGAGCTGACCGACTTCTCCTTCGCTCCCGCCAACCCGGCTGTGCACGACCCGAACCTGCCGGGGCCGGGGAAGCGGCCGCGGTCGTCCATCTCGCCGACGATCGTGCTCGACAAGCACAACAAGCCCGTGGTGGCGCTGGGTTCACCGGGTGGTGCGACGATCATCACCACCGTGTTGCAGACGCTGACGCAGTTCCTGGACCAGCGGATGCCGCTGGTCGACGCCATCGCGGCGCCCCGGGCGAGTCAGCGGAACCAGACGACCACCGAACTCGAACCGGCCCTCTACAACAGCGACCTGAGGACACAGTTGGAGGCGCTCGGGCACGGCTTCCGGCTGAACGCCGAGATCGGGGCGGCTACCGGGGTACAGCGGCTGCCGGACGGCAGGTGGCTCGCCGCCGCCGAGAAGGTACGACGCGGCGGCGGCTCGGCGATGGTGGTGCATCCGGCGTCATAGCTCCGGGGTGGGCAGCTCGCCCTCCGTACGGAACGCGAGCTGCTCGCCCTCCACGTCCACCGTGACCCTGCCACCCTCCTTCACCCTGCCGTCCAGCAGCAGCCTCGACAGCTGGTTGTCGACCTCTCGCTGGATCGTGCGGCGCAGCGGACGCGCGCCGTACTCCGGCTGGTAACCGCGGCGGGAGAGCCAGTCGACCGCCGGTTCGGTGAAGGTGACCGTGATGCCCTGGGCGTGCAGCATGCGGCGGGTGCGGTCCAGGAGGAGGTTGGTGATCTGGCGGAGTTGCTCCTCCGTGAGCTGGCGGAAGACGACGATCTCGTCGATGCGGTTGAGGAACTCGGGGCGGAAGTGCTCGCGCAGCGGGCGCAGGATCTGTTCGCGGCGTGCCTCCTCGTCGGCCTCCGCGCCGCCCGCGCCGAAGCCGATGCCGGCGCCGCGGCGGGTGATCGCCTCCGAGCCGAGGTTGCTGGTCATCACCACGACCGTGTTGGTGAAGTCGACCGTGCGGCCCTGGGAGTCGGTGAGGCGGCCGTCGTCGAGGACCTGGAGCAGGATGTTGAAGACGTCCGGGTGGGCCTTCTCCACCTCGTCCAGCAGGAGCAGGGAGTACGGGTGCCTGCGGACCACCTCCGTCAGCTGGCCCGCCTCCTCGTGGCCCACGTATCCGGGCGGGGCGCCGACCAGGCGGCTGACGGTGTGACGTTCCTGGTACTCGCTCATGTCGAGCCGGACCATGCGCTCCTCGCTGCCGAACAGGGCCTCCGCGAGGGCGCGGGCCAGTTCGGTCTTGCCGACGCCGGTCGGGCCGAGGAACAGGAAGCTGCCGATCGGGCGGTCGGGGCTGGCGAGTCCGGCACGGGAGCGCAGTACCGCGTCGGCGACGACCCGTACCGCCTCCTGTTGGCCCACGACCCGCTCGTGCAGGTGCTCCTCCAGGCCGAGCAGCTTGTCCTTCTCCTCCTGGGTGAGGCTGGCGACCGGGATGCCCGTCTGGCGGGAGACCACTTCGGCGATCGCCTCCGCCGTCACCTCCAGGTGCTGGCCCTCGTCGGCCTCCCCGCCACCGGACGCCTCGGCGATCCGCTGCTTCAACTCGGTGATCCGGTCGCGCAGTTGCATGGCCTGCTCGTACTGCTCGTCGGCGACGGCCTGGTCCTTCTCCCGGACGAGCTGCTCCACCTCGCGCTCCAGGGCGCGTACGTCCGTGCCCTTGGTGCGGGCCCGCAGTCGTACCCGCGCGCCCGCCTGGTCGATCAGGTCGATCGCCTTGTCGGGCAGTCGGCGGTCGGTGAGATAGCGGTCGGACAGCTCGACGGCCGCGGTCAGCGCCTCGTCGGTGTAGCGGACCTGGTGGTGTGCCTCGTAGCGGTCGCGCAGCCCGCGCAGGATCTCCAGGGCGTCCGCGACGGAGGGTTCGGGGACGAGGATGGGCTGGAAGCGGCGGGCCAGTGCCGCGTCCTTCTCGATCCGGCGGAACTCCTCCAGCGTGGTCGCGCCGACGATGTGCAACTCGCCGCGCGCGAGGGCGGGCTTGAGGATGTTGCCGGCGTCCATGGAGGCGGCCTCGCCGCCCCCGCCCGCGCCGACCACGGTGTGCAGTTCGTCGATGAACACGATCAACTGGTCGGAGTGGGACCGGATTTCGGAGACGATGGCGGTGAGCCGCTCCTCGAAGTCGCCTCGGTAACGGGTGCCCGCGACCACGCCGGTCAGGTCGAGGGCGACGACCCGCCGCCCGGTGAGCACGTCCGGCACGTCCCCGTCGGCGATCCGCTGGGCGAGACCCTCCACGATGGCGGTCTTGCCGACTCCCGCGTCACCGATGAGGACCGGGTTGTTCTTGCCGCGCCGGGAGAGCACCTCGATGGTCTGCTCGATCTCCCCGTCCCGCCCGATGACCGGGTCGATACCGCCCCGGCGGGCCAGGTCCGTCAGATCGCGGCTGTACTTGTCGAGGGTCGGGGTGCCGGTGTCGCGCGGCGTGTCGGTGCGGGCCGTCCCGGCGTCGGGCGCGGCCTCGGGCGGCAGGCCGGTCGGCGCGAAGTGGGCCGAGTTGAGGATGTGGCCCGCCGCCGAGTCGGGGTTCGCGGCGAGCGCGCTCAGGACATGCTCGGGGCCGATGTAACCGGCGCCGCGGGACCGGGCCAGGTCGTGCGCGTCCAGCAGGGCGCGCTTGGCGGCCGGGGTCAGGGAGAGCGAGGTCGGCGGCGGGGCCTCGCCGGGCGGGTGCAGCACCGGGCCCGACCGCTCGTCGATCTCCGTCGCCAGTTCGTCGGGGTCCGCGCCGGCCCGGCTGAGCAGACTCCGGGTCGGCTCGGCGGAGAGCGCCGCCCGCAGCAGATGCTGGGTGTCCAGATCCCGGCTGCCGTGCTCGGCGGCGTACTGGGCGGCGCCCCGGACCAACTCCCGGGCGGGCTGGCTCAGAAGCTGGCCGATGTTGATCTGCCGGGGGCCGGGGCGGGGCCCGCCGAAGAAACGGGCGAGGAACTCACCGAAGGGGTCGTAGCCTTCCGGTCCGCTGAAGCCGCTGGTCATGGCCGTTCCCATCCGGCGTCCCTGCGGGGCCCGGGACGCCCTCGCTGATCGACGTGCCGGAGTCGGGTAACCCGGGCCGCGGCCCGCTACACCTGTGACCACTCCTTCGCCAGGCGACCCACCAGCGTGGCGGGCCAGGTGTACTCGACCTCGCCCACCACGAGGTCGGGCGCCAGCCGCAGCGGGCGCTCGGCCGTGCGCAGGCCGCCTTCACGCTCGTAGAACACGATCGCACGATCGTTGCCCCGCAGCACCTCCAGGACGACGTCCCGGCCCGGGCGCGTGGTGGCCGCCCAGGTGAGGCCGGCACGCAGAAGACGGCGGCCGAGGCCGGTGCCCACGCGGTCCGGGCGGACGTGCAGGTTGTCGACGTGGACGCGGTCGTCGGCGGTGGTCCGGAGGTAGACGAACCCGCAGAGGTCTCCGTCCTCCTCGGCGGTCAGCAGCAGCTGGTCCGCGGTGAGGGCGGCCGTCCGCGCCCGCCACTTCTCCCGCTGCTCCTCGGCCAGCGAGCCGTTCAGACAGGCGGCGGGCAGGAGCGGGGCGTAGGCGCTGCGCCAGCTCGCGGTGTGCAGGGCGGCGATCCGGTCGGCGTCGGCGGGGGTGCCCGCGTCGATGCGCATACCGGTGTCAGTCGGCGCGTGCGGTGAGGACGCGCGGGCCCGCGTCCGTGATCGCCACCGTGTGCTCGGCGTGTGCCGCGCGTGAACCGTCGTTCGTGCGCAGGGTCCAGCCGTCGAGGTCGGCGTGGTAGCCGTCGGTGCCGCCGCCGATCACCATGGGCTCGATCGCCAGGACCATGCCGTGCCGCAGTTTCATGCCACGGCCGGGGCGGCCCTCGTTCGGGACGCCCGGGTCCTCGTGCATACGGCGGCCGATGCCGTGTCCGCCGAAGCCGTCCGGGATGCCGTACCCGGCCGACCGGCACACCGTGCCGATCGCGTGCGCGATGTCGCCGATGCGATTGCCGACGACGGCCGCGGCGATCCCGGCGTCCAGGGCCCGCTCCGCCGCCTCGATCAGGCGCAGGTCCGCCTCGCGCGGGGTGCCGACCGTGAAGCTGAGCGCCGAGTCGCCGACCCAGCCGCCGAGTTCGGCGCCGAAGTCCATCGAGACGAGGTCGCCGTCGCGCAGCCGGTAGCGGGTCGGGACGCCGTGCACGATCGCGTCGTTCACGGAGGCGCACAGGACGGCCGGGAACGGGGTCGGCGCGAAGGACGGCCGGTAGCCGAGGAACGGTGAGGTCGCGCCCGCCTCCCGGAGCACCTCATGGGCCACCTCGTCCAGCTCCAGCAGGGAAACGCCCACGTCGGCGGCCTTGCGCACGGCCGTGAGAGCGCGCCCGACGACCTGCCCCGCCTCGTACATGGCGTCGATCGATGTGTCTGTCTTCAGCTCCACCATGCCAATTACTATACCGGTATTAGAATGGGGGCATGGTACGCACCCCACTGACCCCCGAAGAGCGCGAACGCGGCGAACGGCTCGGCCGGCTGCTGCGCGAGGCGCGCGGCGGCCGCAGCATGGCCGACGTCGCGGCGAGCGCCGGCCTGTCGGCCGAGACCCTCCGGAAGATCGAGACCGGCCGGGCCCCCAC